>JAICJW010000011.1 GCA_025928215.1 Chloroflexia bacterium
ATCTCGCTCGCCCACCGGGGCGTCTTGTTCCTCGATGAGTTGCCGGAGTTCAACGGCGCGGTACTGGAAGTGCTGCGGCAGCCATTGGAGGACAAGGTTGTCAGCATCAGCCGCGCCTCCGGCTCACTGACGTTTCCGGCCAATGTCATGCTCGTCGCGGCGATGAACCCCTGCCCGTGCGGCTACGCAGGCGACCGCGAGCGCGCCTGCACCTGCTCTCACCAGCAGATCAGCCGCTACACGAAGCGCATCAGCGGCCCCTTGCTCGACCGCATTGACATTCACCTCGACGTGCCGCGCGTCCCCTACGAGAAGTTGACCGCCATCGGCCCGGCGGAATCCTCGGCCACCGTGCGCAGCCGTGTCGAAGCGGCCCGTGCCCGGCAGCGCACGCGCTTCGCGGGTACAACGAGCGTCACGAACGCCGATATGGGGCCGGGCGACGTGCGCCAGTTCTGCCCGCTCGACACGGCGGGCGAACAATTGATGCGCGCCGCCTCCCGCCAGATGCACCTCTCCGCCCGCTCCCACCACCGCATCATCAAACTCGCCCGCACCATCGCCGACCTCGCCGCCGCCGATGAAATCACCGCCTCCCACATCGCCGAAGCTCTGCAATACCGCCCGCGCGAGTTGGCGGTATGATACGTCTTGCGTGAATGGAGACCCGTGATGGTGCTTCGGGTCAAGATGAACAAGAAACACCAAATCGCCGTTCCCACCGCTGTGCGAAAAGAACTCCACATCGCATCGGGAGATCATCTCCTCATGAGAATTCGCGGTGGGCATATCCTGCTCATGCCGGAACCGCGTGATTACAGCTAGTATCTGCGCGGGTTGCATCGCGAAATTTGGGAAGGTGTTGAGCCGCAGGAATATGTGCAGCGGGAGCACGCGGATTGGACGGAAGAGTAATCTCACGATCTGAAGGGCCAGCGTGACGCAACCATACTATGAATCGCCTTTGCGTGGATGTCTCGCTCGCCAGATCGCGATGGATTTCTCCCGACGCGCGAGATAACCGGGCTGTTTCCTTTCCCGATATGCAAGCCATTGTTGTCCCCGCGCATCAAACCATGCGCGATCGCCGAAGCGTTTGTTCCGTTCCACTCGTAATGCTTTCTCAGCATTGAGAGCATCATGCCATAATGCTTCACGAACCTCTTCATCGGTATTGTTCTCTATTGCGTCGAAGATTGCCATTAGCCGTCGCTTTGCGCCCCGTGTTGCATCGTTGTCGTCATCGCAATATGGATCGTCGGTATCGTACTGATTCAAATGATCTGTGAAATTGTGCCGTGCCTGCGTGAGAGAGTAGAGATAATTCGGCCCACCCCATACTTCGTCCGCATACGGATCGTCCTGCCCATCATCTTCCCAGTTGCATAACTCGCAAATCTCGAAATGGCCACGAGTCTCGAGAGTCGGATGGTGGCAACAGGGGCACCGGTATCGCACGTTGGGCTGTGATTCTATGCTGATCCCATAATGCCCTGCAGCGGGATGCACTTTGCCAATAATCATCCATCTCCCTTCTGGCAGCCATGTCGCTGCAAAACGATACGTTGATAACTCAGGTTCTTCGTGGCACGATAGTATGCACCAAACGGGAACCAGCAGGCAATGTGAAGGGATGCAACGCCGATGCCAGTCTCAGTGAACAACTCACAACTGATCTATGACGCGCTGAAGGCGTGCGACATTCGGATGATGTCGGCGCTGCCGGAGACGTGGCTTGTCCATCTGATCCGGCTGGCGGACGACGACCCGGAGGTGACGCTCGTCCGGCTGGCGAAGGAGGAAGAAGGAGTCGGCATCTCGGCGGGGGCGCATCTGGCGGGCGTCAAGTCCGCGATGATGTGCCAGAACCACGGCTTCCTTCAGAGCATCAACGGCATCGTCACGCTCACGCATCTCTACAAGATTCCCTTGCTGCTGCTGATCTCGTACCGCGGCGAGTTCGGGGAGCGCGACCCGTGGCAGACGCAGGGCGGCGGCGTCACCGAAGATGTCTTGCGCACGCTCGGTATCCCCTACCAAATGCTCGATACCCCGGATCAGGTCGCGTCGCGCATCCGCAAGGCGCAGGCGCTCGCGGAATCCGCTCTGAAGCCCGTCGCGCTCCTTCTGTGCCGCGACCTGATGTGGGAGGAGGCGTAATCATGCAGCGCATGGAAGCGATTGAAGCGATCTATCCGCACCTGAAGGAGTCCATCGTCGTCACGATCATGGGGGCCGTGGCGTGGGAGATGCAGCACCTCGGCCACCGGCCAAACTTCTTCTACATGCAGCACTCGATGGGCCTCGCCTCCTCGATGGGCCTCGGCATCGCCCTCGCGCGGCCCGAACTGCCCGTCGTCGTCCTCGATGGCGACGGCTCGATCCTGATGAACCTCGGCAGCCTGACGACGATGGCGCGCTATCACCCCGGAAACCTCGTCCATATCGTCTTCGACAACGAGAGCCTCCTTTCCGTCGGCGGCTTCCCAACCGCGACCGCGACCGGCACGGACATCGCGGGCATGGCGCGGGCGGCGGGGACGGCGCGGGCGACGACCGTTCGCACGATCCCGGAGTTCGTTGCGGCCTTCGAGGAGGCACGCGCGTCAGGTGAGATGGCGACGATCGTCGCGAAAGTCGAGGCGATCAACGTCGCCCCGCGCTTCGTGACCGACTTGCCCTTGCTGGAAAACCGCTTCCAATTCCAGCGGCATCTGCGCGAGATTCGGGAGGGAACCTAACCCCCGGCCCCTTCCCGTGTCGGGGGTTAGGTTCCCTACATTGCCCCCGCCCCACCAACCTGCTACGCTGCCCGCACACGGGGGAACGATCAAGCGAAAGGAGGCAGGGGTGGCGACGGCGACGACAACCGGTGAGCATTCCACACCCGACGCCGACATTAACGACATCATGACCGCCGACGAGTATCTGGAAAGCCTCAAGGATGGGCGGAATGTCTATATCTATGGCGAGCGCGTCGCGGATGTGACGACGCACCCCGCGTTCCGCAACGCGGCGCGCTCGATCACCCGCCTCTACGATTCGCTCCACGATCCGGCGCAGCGCGATCTGCTGACGAAAGTGGACGACTACGGCATCCGCACGCACAAGTTCTTCCAGCCCTCGAAGAGCGCGCAGGAACTGCTCGACGCGCGCGAGGCGATTGCGGCGTGGGCGCGCCTCAGTTACGGCTTCATGGGCCGCACGCCCGACTACAAAGCCGCCTTCATGGCGAGCCTCGGCGCAAATCCCGAATTCTATGCTCCCTTCGGCGCCAATGCCCTCGCCTGGTACAAGAAGTACGCGTCGCGCGGCCTCTTTCTCAATCATGTGCTCGTCAACCCGCCGGTGGATCGCAAGAAGCCGATCCACGAGGTCGCGGACGTCTTCATTCATCTCGTCAAAGAGCGGGACGACGGCATTATCGTCAGCGGCGCGAAGATGCTGGCGACCGGGTCGGCGATCACCCACGCGACGTTCGTTGCCCAGAACAGTTCCGCCAACCTCGAAAAGGGCAAGGCGGAGGATTTCGCGCTCGTCTTCATCGCCGATATGGACACCGAGGGCGCGAAACTGCTCTGCCGCAACTCGTACGAAGACAAGGCGATCAGTCCCTTCGATCATCCGCTCTCCAGCCGCTTCGATGAGAATGACGCCGTTTTGCTCTTCGACAATGCCTTCATTCCGTGGGAGAATGTGCTCGTCTACCGCGATGTCGTTAAGGCGAACGCCTTCTACCGCGAGTCCGGTTTCTTCAGCCGCTACAACCTCCAATCCGGCACGCGCCTCGGCACAAAGTTGGATTTCATGGCCGGGTTGTTCGCGAAAGGGATCGCCGCGAACGGCACGGACGAGTTTCGCGGCGTGCAAGTCGCGCTCGGCGAGGTAATCGGCTGGCGCAACCTGATCTGGGCGCTGACGACGGCGATGTGTACCGACCCGATGCCCGGCCCCGGCGACTCGGTCATCCCGAAGGTCGAGGACGCCGCGACGCTCCGCCTCTTCTCGCACCAATGCTGGGCGGCGATTCATCTGCTGTTCGAGACCTACCTCGGCGGCAGCCCGCTCGTCGCACCGTCCAGTTACAAGGACCTTCAGAATCCCGAACTGCGGCCCTTGATTGACAAGTATTATCGCGGCTCCGAGACGACCGCCGAGGAGCGCGTCAAACTCTTCAAACTTGTCTGGGACGCCATCGGCACCGAGTTCGGCGCGCGGCACGAACTCTACGAGCGCAACTACTCCGGCAACAACGAGCAGATCCGCATTGACCTGCTGAACTTCGCGCGCGGTCGCGGCCATCTGGCGTCCTTCACGTCATTCGCGGATCAATGCATGAGCGAGTACGATCTGAACGGCTGGACCGTCCCGCCGTGGACATGGGAGAAGGGATAAGTTCGGGGTTCGCGGTAAATCGTCTCTTCCTCGAACCTCGAACCCCGAACCTCGAACTGCGACGAAGGAGCACCAATGGAACCCTTTCCTGAGCGACAGATTGATGATGGCAAGGTGGAGGAGTACCGGGACTTCTATACGGGGCTGATCGGCTTCGTGCCGCCCCGTATTCAGGCGCGCACCGATTTGCTCGCGCGGCTCGATCCTGACCTGCTCAAGATGCAGGAGGAATTGCGCGCGCGGGCGATGTATCCCGACTGCTTCGATGTCAAGACCGCCCAATTGATGCTCTTCGGCATGCTGCTTGTCTTGCTCTCGGACGCGACGCGTCTCCATGCTATCGCCGCCCGCCGCGCCGGGGCGACCTGGGAAGAGATGAGCGCCGTCGTCAACCTCGCCTTCCTCTTCCGTGGCCTGCCCGCCGCCAACCTCGGCGCGCAGATCATCCAGGAGATCGTCAAGAGCGAGGGGGAGGGTTCGTAGTTCGAGGTTCGGGGTTCGAGGAAACCACTTCGAACCATGCTCCCCTTCCCTCGGAGGGAAGGGGCCGGGGGATAGGAAGATGCCCGAACCGATCCGCGACATCGCCCATCTCGGCCATGTCGAACTACTGACGCCGAAGCCGGACGAAAGCCTGCGGTTCTTCCGCGATGTGCTCGGTATGGAGGAGACGGCGCGCGATGGGCAGTCCGTCTTTCTGCGCGGCTGGGGCGATTTCGAGCGGCACACGCTGAAACTGACCGAGGCGGCGCACGGCGGCGCGGGCCACACCGCGTGGCGTGCCGTCAGCCCTGAAGCGCTCGAACGGCGGGCGCAAGCACTCGCGGCGAGCGGGCAGGGGCGCGGCTGGATCGCGGGCGATATCGGGCACGGCCCGGCCTATCAGTTCACCGACCCGGACGGCCATCTGATGGAGGTCTATTACGAGGCGGAGAAGTATCGCGCGCCGGACGCGCTGCGGCCCGCGCTGAAGAACCAGCCGCAACGATACACCGGCCGGGGCGTCGGCGTACGGCGGCTCGATCACATCAACGTCCTCTGCGAGGAAGTGACGCCCAACCGCGCATTCATGACGGAGCAGTTAGGGTTCCAGACCCGCGAGCACGTCATCCTCGATGACGGCACCGAGGCGGGCGCGTGGATCTCCGTCACGCCGCTCGTCCATGACATCGCGTACACGCTGGACGCGACACGCGCGCATGATCGCCTCCATCACCTCGCCTACTGGCTCGATAACCGCGAGGATATTCTGCGGGCGGCGGACATTTTCCTTGAGCACGGCATCGCCATCGAGACGGGGCCATCGAAGCACGCCGTCACACACGGCTTCTTTCTCTATTGCTTCGAGCCGGGCGGCAATCGCATCGAGGTCTTCTCCGGCGGCTACTTAATCTTCGCGCCGGACTGGGAACCGATCGTCTGGACGCAAGCGGAGCGCGCCAAGGGGCAGGCATGGGGACTGCGACTGCCGGAAAGTTTCCACTCGTACGGCACGCCGGATGTGAACGTGCCGAAGGAGGAGCAGCGGCACGTCCCGGTCTTCGACCCGCTATAATGCTCTTTCACGATGATGGCATGATGCTTCGTAGGGGCGAAGCCTGCTCCACGAACAGAAAGACGCCCCCGCAATCACGTCGGGGGCGTCGTATCGGGCGAAGGGATGAAGCTTACCGGGTGGTGGATGGCCGGGCTACCGTGTCATACGTGCAGCACCCGCCAACCGCCCCCAATACCATACGTCCCTTCGTGATTCGTCGTACCTACTACGGTTTACGGACGGATCGCCACGCGTGGATCACCTACCCCGGCGCATCAGGCGGCGGGGCCGCTTTTCTTCAGTCAAGGCCCGTTCTCGTTTCGCCGTGGCGAGCCGGTCCGCGTCTATTGCCTTGCCGACCATCATCACCACGACCGCTTCGTATCCGTACATTGTTTTCTGTTCCTTGCTGAGCGCGTTCCCTGTTTCCTGGTATCAGTATGCCGGATGGCGCGGCGCGGCACATCCGCCCAAAGGACAGCGTGATACTGTCCTTAAGGGTGGTATCTAGGGAGGTTCGGAATACGGGGTGGGGTGAAACCGGTGTTAGCGACCCGCGGCGCGATGCTCCAGTGCGTCCGAATTGAGCGGGAAAGGCACGGGGCGCCCGTCGAGGTAGGCGAGGATATTTTCAACGACGCCTTCAATGAAGACGCGGTAACTATCCTCGGCGATCCAGCCGACGTGCGGCGTGAGGACGACGTTCGGCAGGCTCAGTAGGGGATGGCCCGGCGGTAGTGGCTCCTCCGCGTAGACGTCGAGCGCCGCGCCCCAGAGCCGCCCCGCTTGCAGCATCGCGATCAGCGCGCCCTCGTCCATCAGCGCGGCCCGCGCCGTATTGACGAACAACGCGCTCGGCTTCATCAGCGCCAACTTCTCCCGGCTGAGGATGCCGCGACTCGCCGGCGTGAGCCGCAAATGCACCGCGATCACGTCCGACTCGGCAAGCAGCGTATCCAAATCCTGTTTGACCGCGCCAGCCGCCGCCGCGCGCTCGTCGGTCAATGACGGACTCCAGCCCCGCACATCCATCCCCATCGCCACGCAGACCCGCGCGACCTGACTACCGATCCGGCCCAGCCCGATGATGCCGAGCCGCTTCCCCGCCAGTTCCCGCCCGACGAACTGCGACCAGCGCCCGGCGCGCAGTTCGGCGTCGCCGTACGGGATGCGCCGCATCGCCGCCAGCATCAGGCCAATCGTCAGTTCAGCGGTGGAGGCACTCGCGCCACCCGTGCCGCTGACAAGGATGCCACGCTCAGTCGCCGCCGCGAGGTCGAGATGGCTGCCGCCACCCGCCGTCTGCGCGATCATCTCCAGATGGGGCAGGCGATCGAGGAGCGGCGCTTTCAGCGGGATCCGCTCCCGATTCGCGACCGCGATCGTCGCGTCCTTCAGCCGCTCCACCCATGCGTCCAGCGACGTCGCCATCGTCGTATGGATCGTCACCGTCGCCCGCTCGCGTAGACGATCCACGGCAGGCGCGGTGGCATAGACATCGTTATAGTCGTCCGCCACAACAATATGCGCCCGCTCGTCCATCCGCTTTCCTCCGTCACGCTTTCTGTGGTTTCTCCTCACGGAAGGTGCCGTGGAAGGCGCGATCCGGGATAAAGCCTGCCGCGCTCGCGACGCGGTTGTTGAAGTTGTAGATCGCCGCCGTGTTGATGATGTCGTAAATGTCCTCGGTCGAGAAGCCGTGCGGGCGAAGCACCTCGATGTCCGCCTCGTTGCAGTCCACCGGCGTACGGGTGATCTTGACAACGTAATCAGCCATCGCCCGCTCGCGCGGCGTGAGGCCGGCGCGCCGGTAATCCTGCGCGATCCGCTCGACCTTGACGGGATCGCCGGTCAGGCGCCGCAACTCGGCGCCGTGGTTGGTCAGTCACAACATGCAGCGGTTCTCGGCAGAGACGACCACGCCGATCATCTCGCGCTCGGCGCGACTGAGGCCGGACGGCCCCCGATTAATGTACTCATAAAATTCGAGCCACCGGAGCATCGTTTCCGGTCGCCACGCATGGACGCGAACGACGTTGTTCGGCGCGCCCAATTTCTCCCGCTGCCGCCGCACGAGGTCCGCCACGCGCGGATCGAGGTCTTTTTCCTCCGGGATCGGGAACCAGCTGATCCGCTCCGTCGGCATCCAGTCCGATGCCGGCGCGGCACCCTGATCGCTCTGTGCAGACGACGCCTTTTCCGCGTCCATACTCCGCTCCTTCCGCTCTCATTTTCGGGTTCCTACCAGATAGGAGCGTAGCAGCGGCACCTTCGAGCGTCAATCGCGGCCCGATGTGCTATTGTTCGCAGCCAACGAAGCGGAAAGTACGAAAGGAATCGGACATGGCGACGCAGAAGGAGAAACAGGCATACATTGACGCGATGGTCAAGGAGCGCGGCTACGTGCTCGATTATCATAAAATCGCCGTCCAGCAGGATTTCGAATTCATCAAGGCCGCGAACGAACTGGTGGACGCCGCGTACCTCAAGCAGCGCCGCCTCGATCGCACGACGAAGGAGTTGATCTTCATCGTCAGCCTCACCGTGATGCGCGCGAGCAAGGGGCACATCCAGAGCCATATCCGCGTCGCCCTTGATCTCGGCGTCTCGCCCGAAGAGATTCTGGAGGCAATCGAGATCGCCTTCCCGGAGGCGGGCGCGGTCGCCTTTCAGGCGGGTTTCGATGCCTGGCGCGAGGTCGTCGGCGCGGAAGGGATCGAGCCGAGCATCAAAGTCCATGAGGGCGGACGCGGCACAAGTTGAGGACGAGTTCGACGTTCGAAGTGGGATCGGAACCTTTCCGAACTTCGAACATCGAACTTCACGAGAGGGATCGGGATATGGAGAAGGAGACAGTCGGTATCGTCGGCATCGGTCATATGGGGTTGCCGATGGCGCGGCGGTTACTGGCGGCGGGCTATCCTGTCGTTGTCTATGATCCGCAGCCTGCGGGCGTCCAACTGGCCGTCGCGGACGGCGCTGAGGCGGCGGAATCGCTGGCCGCGCTCGGTGAACGCTGCCTGACGGTCATCACGATGCTGCCCGATTCGACGATCATCGATGCCGTCGTGCGGGCAGAGGGGTTAGGCGAAGCGATGGCGCCGGCCAGCACGCTGATTGATATGAGTACCGCCGTCCCGTCGCGCACCGTCGCGCTCTCCCGCTGGCTGGCGGAGCGGGAAATCGCGATGCTCGACGCGCCGGTCAGCGGCGGCGTCGCGGGGGCGGAGCGCGGCTCCCTGACGATCATGGTCGGCGGGCCACAGTCGCTCTTTGAGCGATATATTCCGCTCTTCGAGGCGATGGGCAAGACGATCCACTACGTCGGCGGCACCGGGTCCGGCCACACGATCAAGGCGATCAATAATATGGTCTCCGCCACCACGATGGCCGTCACCTCCGAGGCGCTCGCGCTCGCCGTTAAGGCCGGCATCGGGGTTGAAACGGCGCTCGCCGTCATCAACAGCGGCACCGGGCGTTCGTGGTCGAGCGAGTATAAGTTCCCGACCTTCGTCCTCAACCACGCCTTCAATTCCGGCTTCTCGATTGGCCTGATGCGCAAGGATGTAGACATCGCCATCGAACTCGGCCAGGAGCATGCCGTTCCGCTCTTCGTCGCCGCCGCCGCCCAGCAACTCTACCGCTTCGCCATCGGCCACGGCCTCAGCGAGCAATGTCACACGACGATCGCGACGATCCTCGAAGAGATGGCCGGTGTCCGGCTTGACGGTACGCACGAAGTGATCGCCAATTTGGGTGGTGGCGGGCTTTAGCCTGCCGCAGTTGAGAGGTGGCGGCAGGTTAAAAGCCCGTCACCACCCGTTTGAGGGGCGCATGGCCGAACTGGAGATCTATGCCGTCTATGCAGTAAAGTATGCGACGCGAGAGGCGCGGCGCGGCGAGCACTTCTATCTCGGCGACCCGCACGACGGCCCGATGCCGATGGACTATTTCGTCTGGGCAGCCGTCTCGCCGGAACATACCGTCGTTGTGGATGCGGGGTTCACCGCAGCGGTCGCCGCCCGCCGCCAGCGCACCTATCTCCGCGCGCCGATGGACGGCTTGGGCCTGATTGGCATTGGCGCGTCGCACGTCCGGCACGTCATTCTCACGCATCTCCACTATGACCATGTCGGCAACCTCGACGGATTCCCGGCGGCAACCTTCCATGTCCAGGAAGCGGAACTGGCCTTCTGGACGGGGCGACACGCGGGCCGGGGTGTCTTCCGCGCGCTCGTCGAACCGGGGGACGTGCTCTTTCTGGTGCGAGAGAATTTCGCGCGCCGCGTTCATTTCATCCGCGACACGGCGGAGATCGTGCCCGGCATCACCGTCCATCGCGTCGGCGGGCACGCGGCGGGGTTGCAGGTCGTCCGCGTGCCGACCGCGCGCGGCATGGTCGTCCTCGCCTCGGACGCGACGCACTTCTACGCGAACATCGAAGAAGATCGCCCGTTCAGCCTCGTGCAGAACGTCCCGGAGATGTACGATGCGTTCGACACCGTGCGCGCCCTCGCTGATTCTCCCGCCCACATCATCCCGGGGCATGATCCGCTCGTGATGGAGCGGTATCCGGCGGCGGGGCCGGGATTGGAAGGAATCGCGGTGCGGATCGCCTAACGGACGACACGAGGAGGAATCAGCGATGGCGGAGCGTGTGCGGCTGGCGATTGTTGGCTGTGGCGGAATGGGGCGGCGGCACCTGACCGGTTTCACGGAACTGGCGCGCACCGACTTTCGCAACGCGGACCTTGTCGCGGTCTGCGACCTGAACCGCCAGAACGCCGAAGACCTCGCGGAGGAGGCTTTGGAGCACCTCGGCACCCGCCCGCAGGTCTTCACGGATGCCGCGCAGATGGTCCGAGAAGTGGAATTGGACGGCGCGGACTGCCCGACCGACACCGGCTCGCACCACACGGCGGCGACATTGCTCCTCGATCTCGGCCTGCACACGATGTGCGAGAAGCCCCTCGCGATCACGATTCGCGGCTGCAACGCGATCATCGAGGCCGCCGCGCGTTCCGGGAAGATCCTCTCCGTCGCGGAGAACTTCCGGCGCGACCCGATCAACCGGCTGATGAAGGCGCTCATTGACGATGGCGCGATCGGCGACCCGCAGTTTATCCTCGAAGCGGGGATCGGCGGGCGCGACAGCATGATTATCACGCCGTGGCGCCACCAGAAAATGACCGGCACGATCACCCTCGATGCGGGCGTCCACAATGCCGACATCCTCCAATATTATTTCGGCGACGCCGAGAGCGCCTTCGGGCAGACGCGCTTGTACGAAAAGACGCGCTATAAGCGGAGTACGGCCGGCCCCGGCGGCTTCTACGAGAAGTGGGGCAAGGACTTCCCGGATTCCTTCGCGGCGACCGGCGAAGACGCGATCTTCGGCATGATTAACTTCGCCAATGGCGCGCACGCCCACTGGATTGACCACCATGCGGGCCATGGCCTTCCTTTCCAGCACCGGACGGTCTATGGCACGCGCGGCTCACTCGTCTCACCGGGAGACCGCAACGGCCGCCCGGTCCGGCTCATTCTCGATGACGGCACGGACATCATGGATCAGCGCATCCTCGACTATGCGCCGAGCTATCGCCTCAGCCCCGTCGCGGCACGGCTCTTCGGCGGCGACCGGCCATGGACCTACCACTACGATTTCCCGGTGACAGACCGCAAAATCCTCGCGCTCGAATATCATGAGTTCGCGGAGTGCATCCGCACCGGCGCGCAACCGGAAGTGAACGGCGCGGTGGCGCGGCGCGATGTCGCCCTCGTCTATGCCCTCTTCGAGTCTCAGGTCGCGGGGCGGCCCGTCACCATCGAAGAGGTTGAGACGAGCGCCGTGGACGGCTACCAGCGTGAGATTGATGAGAAACTCGGTCTGATTGCGACTACATGATCGGTGGCGGCAGGCGGAAGCCCGCCGCCACCGGGAAGGGAAGTGTTCCATGACGATGCTGCTCTCCTTCAGCACCTGGGGCATGCAGAAGACGCCGATTGACGTGGCGGTCGCGCATTGCGCCGCCCTCGGCTTCGATGGTCTCGAACTGACGGTCATCCCCCGCTGGCCGACCGACGCCGCGATGATGGACACTGCCGAACGCAAACGCATCCGCAGACTCTACGACGATCATCACATTGATCTCTGCGGCCTCTCCGGCAACACGCCGCTCCTCAACGGCGATGCCACCGAACGCGCGCGGAACATCAAAACGTTCAAAACCTACCTCGACCTCGCGGCGGAATTGCAGAAGCCGGGCGAACGCCTCTCGGTCAGTACCACCTCAGCGGGCGAACCGGGCAGTTGGGAGACGGTGAAGGATGAGTTGGTGCTTCTCTTCGGCAATGCCGCCACCTATGCGGAAGCGGCGGGCGTGATCGTTGGGGTTGAACCGCACGTCAGCAACGCGCTGCACACGCCGGAGCAGGCGATCTGGCTCGTCCAGCAGATCAACTCCCCCGCGCTCGGCGTCCATTTCGACATCAGCCACTTCAATGTGCAGGGCATGGAGATGGAGAAGGCCGTCGCGCAACTCGTGCCCTATACCGTGCATACGCACGTCAAGGACGAACGCGGCATCGCCCCGCACCACGAATTCCTGATCCCCGGTGAGGGCGAGATGGATTACGTCGGCTACCTTAAGGCGATGGATCGCGCCGGCTGGACCGAGCATATCACCGTCGAGATCAGCCTGATGGTGCAGGCCCGCCCGGATTTCGACGCACTCGCCGCCGCGACACAGTCGTATCGCGTGCTCGCACAGGCATTCGCGGACGCCGGTATCGCGCGCGGGCGCGCCTGAGTTACGTCGGGAAGGGAGGTGCGTCCTCCTCGTCGAGGACTTGCGCGTCGAAGAGGTTCGCGAGGCGCTGGAAATTGGCATCGGCCTCATCGGGCGAGAGCGACGGGGAGGAAGGTTCCGTCGGCATCGCGGCGCTCGCACCGTTCGACGGTGAAGGCGATTCGGCCACGCTGGGTGGCGAAAGTGGCGTGATAGTCGTGACCGGCGGCGGTGTGGATGATGCGACGGGCCGCAACGGCCTGCCGTTGCGCGCGGAAATCATCGCCGGGCGGTCGCCGATCAGCTCGCAGGTGACACGCACAGGCTGACCGACGAGCGGACTAATCACCTTTTCGAGCAAGAGGCGCGTCTCATCCTCGGAGATGTGATCGTAATAGAACTTGGCCGTCGTCGCGAGGACGATGATGTTGCCGCGCACCTCATGGGGATTGACGTCATTGAGGATCGCGAGCGTCTTCGTCCGCCGCTCCATCTTCACGCCTTGTTTGATGCGGTTCCATAGCCCGTCAATCTGTTCGAGGGTCAGCGTACCGCCGGATGCAGCGGGCGTATCTGGCATATCCGGCGTATCCGTAGGGACCGGGGGCGACGCGATCGGGGCATCACGCTCTGGTCGCATGCGATCGGGGCGAAGCGCGACGGGCGGCATCTCCATATCGGCCGGCGGCGGTGCCGGATGATCGGCGGTCGGGCGCGATGGGCGGGCGCTGATCGGCGTTGGCATCGGCGCAGCCGCCGCGATGCGCTGCACCGACGGTGCTGGTTGCGCGCTCTGCCCGCTCCGCATCAGTACGGCATCCACGACGGCGAGTTCGAGCGGCAGGTGGCCATAGGCGGTATGCTTGAGGCGGAACTCGACCTGGCTGAAGAGTTTGGTAATGTACGCAACTTCAGCGGGCGCAAAGGCGCCGACGCGCTCCTGGATCGCGGCATCCGCAACCTCGCTGGCACGCGGCACGGCATAGGCGGCGTAGAGGAGCGCGCGGCAGGCGGCAACGATCTGCCCCGCCAGTACGCCCGGTTCGACGCCCGCCTCCGTCGCGCCGTTGATCGCGGCGATCCCCGCGCCGGCATCATTCGCCGCGAGCGCGTCAATGATCGCCAGCACCCGCTCGTTCGACCCCGCACCGAGCACCGTGCGCACCGTCTCCAGCGTGATCCCATCGCCGGACGATCCGTACGAGGCGAGCGTATCGAGCAAACTGAGCGCGTCGCGCATCGAGCCGGTCGCCTGCCGCGCGATAGCGGCGAGCGCATCATCGCTGACGACCAACCCTTCCCGCGTGCAGATGCGCCGCATTAGCCCCGTCATCGCATCGATGGGAAAGCGATGGAAGTCGAACCGCTGGCAGCGCGACGCGACGGTATCGAGCAATTTCTCCGGCTCCGTCGTGCAGAGGATGAACTTCACGTGCGGCGGCGGTTCCTCAAGTGTCTTCAGAAAGGCATTCCAGGCGGCCGGTGTCAGTTGGTGGCACTCGTCAATGATGTAGAAGCGATAGCGCAGTTGCGATGGGGTGAACTGCACCGTCTCGCGCAATTGGCGGATCTCATCAATGCCACGGTTCGAGGCGGCATCAATTTCAATCAGGTCCATCGTCCGCCCCTCGTTGACGGCGCGGCACGCCTCACACTGATTGCAGGGGCGATTGTCCGGATCCGGGTTGAGGCAGTTGGCGGCTTTCGCCAAGAGGCGCGCGGTGCTCGTCTTGCCGGTGCCGCGCGGCCCGCAGAAGAGGTAGGCGTGCGCGAGCCGCCCGTGCCGGATCTGGCTCTTCAGCGTGCGGGTGATGTGCTCCTGCCCGATGAACTCATCGCCGTCGAAGGTGGTGGGGCGGTAGACGCGGTAGAGTGTCTGCGTCGCGGGTCTGTCGGCGTCCATGCTGCCTCTCGGTCATGCGGGGCATAGCCCGGAAAGGTGACTTTCCATGCCCCGCGCGGGTGTTCGTTCAGCGATAGTATCACCGAATGCGCGCGGGGAGGCAAGGCTGCCTGAACCCCCGCCCTCTGCCCCGCAGGGTGAGGAGAACAGTATTATCTCCTTGCCCACTTGCCCCGGACGCGACGGGCGTCTACGATAGAGGCTTCACCCGTTCGCATGGCGTCAGATCGGCGCCAGGCAACCGCTTCGTAGTCCGAAGGAGGTATCGCGCATGGCCGCACCTGTCCGCACGGAGACGATTGATGAGGAGCGCGCCCGCCGCATGGCGGGGTCGGCGGCGCTCCACGCCCGCGCCACGTCCACCTTCCCCGATGGCGTTACGCACGATGGGCGGTACATGGAACCATTCCCGATCTACTGCACCCATGCGAAGGGGCCACGCAAATGGGATGTGGACGGCAACGAGTACATAGACTACTTCGGCGGCCACGGCGCGTTGCTCCTCGGCCACTCCCATCCAGCGATTGTCGAGGCGCTTCAGCGTCAGGCGGCGCTCGGCACCCATCTTGGCGCGTGCCACGAGCAGGAGATTGTCTGGGGAGAGCAGATCAAGGCAATTGTCCCCTCCGCGCGTGGTGGGATGGTCAAATTCACCTCCTCCGGCACCGAGGCGACGATGCTGGCGATGCGGATGGCCCGCGCCGTCGCCGGGAAGGATGTCATCTGCAAAGCGCAGGGCGCCTTCCACGGCTGGCACGACTACGCAACGATGGCGATGGCCCCACCCTACAATGAACCGAACGCCGCCGGGGTGCCGGAAGCGCTCGTGCGGACGGTCGTCAGCGTGCCGTCGCGCGATATCGGCGCGCTGACGCAGATGGTGAATAGCCGGGATGACATCGCCGCCATTATCCTGATTGCCGATCAGGCCGGGACGGACTATCTGCAAGCGGTGCGCGATCTCTGCGACGCCAAAGGAATCATCCTGATCTTCGATGAGGTCGTCACCGGCTTCCGCTACGCCCCGGGTGGGGCGCAAGAGTATTACGGCGTCCTGCCCGACCTGACGACACTCGCGAAGATCGTCGCCGGGGGGTTGCCGGGCGGCGCGATTGCCGGAAAAGCCGACCTCTTCGCCCCCTTCCTCCAGAGCGACGATGAGGAGTGGGTGCGCCACGAACGCATCCCGCACCCCGGCACCTACAACGCCAACCCGCTTTCGTCCGCCGCCGGCATCGCCTGCCTGGACATTGTCAAGGATCCTGCGGTGCAACAACGCGCGATTGCCACCGCCGACGCGATCCGGGCGGGCTTCAACGAATCGTTCGCCCGTTACGGTGTCGCGGGTAAGGCGGGCGGGCCGGTGTCGCTTATTCCTCTCACATTCAGCGAGCCAAAAATCCCGGCGCGCAAACTGCTCTATCGCCTCAAAGCCGCCCTGCAACTCGGCGGTGTGGACCCATCCGGCATGCAGTTAATCGTCTCCGCCGTCCACGGCCCCGCCGAAGTGGATCAGACCGTCGCGGCCTTCGATCAGGCGCTCGTGATGCTGAAGGAAGAAGGAGCGCTTTAATCCATTCGGAAGAGTAACGACCCGACACGGGGGTAGGGGCGGTTCGCGAACCGCCCCTACGATGCGATGGCCGATCGCGGCATTGGTTCCCATCCTGTTGTACGCTATGCAAGACGGCCCGGCCTGAGTCCGCCTCGTCACAGTGCCGCCGCCCGGTTCGGAGCATGCCGTTGTCTCGCCGCCCGCTCGACCAAAAGATTGTCGTGGCCATCGTCTTTGTCTGCGGCATGTTGATGAGTTCGATTGACTCGACGGTCGTCAACGTCGCCCTCGCCACGCTCAGCCGCCAATTCAATGTGCGTCCCTCCGCGATTGATGCCGTGGTCGTGGGCTATCTCGTCAGCCTCGCGGTGGTCATCCCGGCGTCCGGGTGGTTGGGCGACCGCTTCGGCACCAAGCGCATCTATCTGCTCGCGCTGGCCCTCTTCACCGCCGCCTCGGCGCTCTGCGGCCTCGCGGGGGGGTTCAATCAGCTGGTTATTTTCCGGGTATTGCAGGGTGCGGGCGGTGGAATGCTCACGCCGGTAGGGACGGCGATGCTCTATCGCACCTTCCCGCCGAAGGAGCGGGTACAGCTCTCGCGTATCCTCATCTTCCCGCGCATCCTCGGTCCGGCGGGCGGGCCGGTGCTCGGCGGCCTGCTCGTCAGCCAGTTGTCGTGGCGTTGGATCTTCTATGTCAACCTGCCCATCGGCATTATTGCGTTTCTGTTCGGGCTTCTGTTTTTGCACGAGCACCGGGAGCCGACGAGCGGGGGCTTCGATCTACCTGGTTTCCTGCTGGCGGGGACGGGCTTCCCGCTCGTCATGTACGCGCTCAGTGAGGGGCCGTCGCGCGGGTGGGTCGCACCCGATATTCTCATCGCAGCCGTGGGCGGATTCCTGTTGATCGCCATCTTCGTCGCCGTCGAACTGCGGGTACGGCAGCCGATGGTTCATCTGCGTTTGATGAGCGATCGCCTCTTCAACACGACAAATCTCGTCACGATGTTCTCCTCCGCCGGGTTCAGCGGCATCCTCTTTCTTGTGCCGCTCTTTCTGCAGGAGGCGCGCGGCGCATCGGCGCTCTCGTCAGGCCTGACAACCTTCCCCGAGGCGCTCGGCGTGCTGGTTTCGAGCCAGCTCGTCGCGCGGCTCTACCCAACGATCGGGCCGCGCCGCCTGATGGCCGGTGGGCTTGTCGGCGTGGCGACCGCGATGGCGCTCCTCTGTACGATCCGCATTGACAGCAGCCCGTGGCTCGTGCGCCTCTTGATGTTCCTGATTGGCATCGGGATGGCATACGTCTTCATCCCCGCACAGGCGGCAGGCTTCGCCACGATCTCGCGCGCCGCGACCGGGCAGGCGTCCACGCTCTCCAATGTGCAGCGCCAACTGGGGGCCGCGCTCGGCGTCGCGCTTCTGAGCAGCGTTCTTGCCGCCTTTGGGCCGATCCAACGGAGTGTGGCGGGGCTGGCGCAGCCCCATGTAGCGGCCTATCGCGCGGGTTTTCTCGCCGCCGCCGCCCTCGCCATCATCGCCGCCCTGATTGCTCTCCGCGTGCCAGATCGCGATGCGGCCGACACTATGCGGCCCCGACCCGCGAAAGTACCGGCGGAGATGCCAGGCAAGGCGCTGGTCGAAGGCGACTGACAAACGCAGAACGGATCAGTGGCCGCGCATATCCGTCGGCATGATGCGAATGGCGACCGAGTAGGCAGCGGCGAACGAGGCCGCGTCCATGCCGATCTGCTTGATCGGTTCGGCATATTTTTCGGTGTATGTCGCGTTATTCGCCGCCGGTGGCGCGTCGGTGACGATCTTCGCCTCACCGGTGAGGACGATGATGTCGCCGCCGTGGCCGTCGCCATCGAAGTGGAGCGCAACCCTCGGGTTATGGGCGATGTTTCGCTCTTTCTGCTGGTTCGGGCGGCTATACATCAGCACGCTCTCACCGTCCCAGAGGAACCAGACCGGCGTGGGCTGTGGCGTTCCATCGCGCCGCACCGTCGTCAGCCAGACAATTGTTTCCTCACATAGCCGCCGCTCAACGCGCTTGCCGAAATCCGTCGTCGTATCAATCTGCATTCGGTCCTCCTTATGGGGCGCATCGTGCGGTTCTCAACGCGTAGCCTGGCGGGGTACTCCGAAGTATGGTGGAGCAGGCTGAAGCCTGCTCCACCATACTTATCCGGGGATTGGTTGCATGTGTTCGTTCACATCCCGCGCGGCGCGCTGGCGGCGAGATATCCGTGTATGGCGGGCGGGGTCGCAGAGGCGTTCGAGCAATAAGAGCAGCCCATTGATCGCGAAAGCGAGAGCGGAGACGGCAATTGCCCCGGCCCAGATTTTGTCGTATCGGTTGCCGGAGATGCCGTCGAAGAGCAGTTTCCCCAGGCCCCCCGCGCCGAACTTCGCGCCAATCGCCGCGATACCGATGACGACGACCGCCGCGATGCGCAGGCCCGCGAGCATAATCGGCAAGGCGAGCGGGAACTGGACGCGCCACCACATCTGCCATGCATTCATGCCCATACCGCGCGCCGCTTCGAGCATCGCCGGGCTGACGGATTGCAGGCCGACGAGGACATTCCGCACGAGGATGATCTGCGCGTAAATGATGAGCGCGATAATCACCGATTTCGAGCCAAGCCCGAAGGCGGGAATGAGCAGGATAATCAGCGCGAGGCTGGGAATCGTATAGAGAATGCCGAGCGTCCCGACAATCGGCACCGCGAGCCAGCGGTAGCGGTTGACGAGCAGGCCGAGCGGCAGGGCAATCGCCAGCGCGATACCGAGCGCAATCGCCGTGATCTGGAGATGCCGGAGCAGCAAATCCCGGACGATATCCGGGTTGTCAATGATGTATTGCATCGGTTTTCTCTGATAGGATCGCGCGGTGAATCTGGTCGAGCGTCAGCGTGCCGACGACCGTTTCGCCCTCCCTCACCGTCAATATGGTCGCGTCCGTACGGAGGAGGAGCGAGAGCGCGTGGCGAAGATCGTCATCCCGCCCGATCGTCGGGCCATCACTCCGGCGCACGCCGTCCGGCACAGCCGCCATCGTCTCCTCAACGCGCAATAAGCCCAGTTGCCGCACCATGTCGTCCGCGCCGAGCAGATCATGGACGAATTCATCGGCAGGCTGGGTCAGGACGCTGAGCGGCGTGCCGGACTGGATAATCTTCCCGTCCCGCATCACGACGATCAGATCGCCGAGCCGTAGCGCCTCCTCGACATCATGCGTCACAAAGAGGATCGTCTTCTTGAGTGTCTGCTGAAGGCGCGCCATCTCATCCTGCAAGCCGGTGCGGGTAATCGCGTCAATCGCGCCGAATGGCTCATCCATCAGCATGAGGTCGGGATCGGCGGCCAGCGCGCGCGCCAGCCCGACGCGCTGCTGCTGCCCGCCGGAGAGTTGCGCGGGATAGCGGCTACGATATTCCTCCGGCGGTAAGCCGATCAGGGCGAGTAGTTCGTCCGTGCGAGCGGCGATCTTCTCGCGCCGCCAGCCGAGCAGTTGCGGCACGACGGCGATATTCTTCGCGACCGTCATATGCGGGAACAAGCCGACCTGCTGGATGACATAACCGATCTTCCGCCGCAGCGCCGTCACCGGCAGTTGATGGATTTCCGTCTCCTCGACGTAAATCTTCCCGCCCGTCGGCTCATAGAGGCGGTTGACCATCTTGAGGAGCGTCGTCTTGCCGCAGCCGGACGGCCCGACAAGCACGACGAACGACCCCGCCTCCACCTCAAGGCTGCAATCATTGACTGCCGGACGCGGCGCGCCCGGAAACTGCTTGGCGACATGCTCAAACGTGATTGCCCGCACGATAAAACCTCACCCCCGGCCCCTCTCCATTGCGATGAAGAGGGGTATCTCACTTGAAGTACCGTGATTTTCCCATACCGTATGCTCTCTCGGAGGTCGCTCCCCCTCTCCATTGCGATGAAGAGGGGGCCGGGGGGTGAGGTTCCTTACTTCTTCAGCAGACCCTGAGCGGTCAGGAACTCCTTGGCGACATCGGCAGGCTCGCGCTTTTTGCCGTCCACCTCATAGTTCAACGTCGCCATCACTTTATCGGTCAGCATGGGCGAAACCGCGTTGAGTACGGCCTTGATGCCGGGGGTCGCGTCCAACGCTTGCTGACGGACGACCGGGGTGATCTGCGAGATCGGGAAGAGATTCTTGTTGTCTTGCAGCACGACGAGATTATCCGCCGCGATCTGCCCGTCCGTGCCGAAGGCGACCGCGACATCCGCCTGCCCGTTAATCAGCCCCTGATATTTCAACCCCGGATCAACGGGGATGTATTTCTTCAGCTTGAAGTCCCCGTACGTTTTCATGATCCCCGGAATGCCATCTTCGCGCGTCTGGAATTCCGGTGGCCCGATCATCGTCAGTTGATCCGCCTTGGCGACCATGTCCGAGATTGTCTTGATGCCGAACTTCTGCGATCCGGCCTGCGTCATCGCCAATGCCTGCGTGTCGTTCATTGGCGCAGGATCGAGCCAGACGAAGTTGTACTGATCTTTGTATCCCTTCGCAACCTGGTCGTACGTCTGCTGCGCGTTGAGGCCAATTGTCGGTTGCTTGAGGACGGTAGCGAGGCCCGTGCCGGTGTACTCGGGATAGAGGTCAATATCCCCCTTCTGCATCGCCGCCTGACAGACGGGCGTGCCACCGAGATTCTCCTTATAGTCCACCTTCGCGCCCGCCTGCTCAAGCATCAGTTTATACATGTTGCCGACGATGAATTCCTCGGTGAAGTCCTTCGTGCCGACCTTGACGGTGCCACTCAGTTTGACATTGGGAACCGTGCCGCTCACTGCGGAGCCGGCTACCGTCGTACCCGTCGTTGCCGAACTCGCGGCACGCGTGCCTGTCGTCGCGGACCCGGCGGCGGTCGTCGTGACAGGCGTCGTCGCGCTGCTCGCTGCCGTGGTGCTGGCGGGTGCGGTGGTGCTGCCCGCGGTGGTGCTGCCTGCCGGTTTTGTGGCGGCTGCCGCGCTACTCGCGGCGGCGGTCGTGACAGGCGTTCCACCGCTGACCTGACCACTTGCCGTGGTCGCGGCGCCGGACGCTGTCGTTGCGGCCTTCGGCGTATCGGTCGCCTTGCTGCCACCGCAGGCCGCGAGCAAAGCTGCTCCGGCGGTGGCGGCGAAGCCACTCAACAGCGTGCGGCGCGAGAGTCGCCGTGCCGCTTTTTCGTTCGTCTCAATCATCGTGGAAACCTCCTCATAGGGCCGTGCGCCTGTGCGCGGTCAATGGCTCGGCGGTTGTAACGCGCGTTGCAGCCCACTCATTCCAATTTCGGCAATCAGTGCAAGCAATGCCACGGGGATCGCGCCGACAAGCAGGATGGCATTATCGTACGTGGCGAAGCCGAGGGTGATGAACTGGCCAAGCCCACCCCCGCCGATGAAGGCCGCGAGGGTCGCGCTGGCGATCACCTCGATGGTCGCCGTGCGGATGCCCGCAATGATCACCGGCATCGCCAGCGGGAACTCGACGCGCCGCAGGACCTCTCTTCTCGTCATGCCCATCCCGTATGCCACCTCGCGGATCGCGGGGTCAATGTTGCGGAATGCGGCATCGGTGTTGATCAGAATCGGGGGGAGCGCGAGGATCGTCAGCGCCAGAACGGCGGACTTCAGCGTCAGCCCGAAATAGGGCAGCGCGAGAAAGAGGATCGCGAGGCTCGGAATGACGCGGAGCGCGTTGAAGCCGTTGATCACCGTCACGGACGCCACGCGGGAGCGCGCGGTAATCGTGCCGAGCGGCACACAAATCAGGATGCCGATGCCGAGCGCGATGCCAACGAGCAGCAAATGGCGCTCAAGCGCCGCGACGAGGTCGTCGCGGTGGGTATTAGCGTACTGAAAGGCCCCTGTGACAGCGTGCATACGCTCCGTCCATCGCCTTGCCCCACCGTTCCGGCGGTGAACACACTCCCCGCGAAGTCACCAACTGTGTTCGAATCGC
Organism: Chloroflexia bacterium; assembly: GCA_025928215.1. Lineage (GTDB taxonomy): Bacteria > Chloroflexota > Chloroflexia > Thermomicrobiales > JALYUS01 > JALYUS01. Next base: position 22,167 of record JAICJW010000011.1, read on the forward strand.
AAGAATAGGGCCATGCATCATTGTCTGATCTTCGACGTCACCTACCCTCCCGATGGCGCGCAGTATAGCATACCCTTCGTACTACGGACAGTTTGACGGAGTTCAACGGCATCGCGCACCCTAACAGCAGGCGCGATGCAGGGCATGTCACGATTTCTCGCCCTACTCGCGCGATCTCGCGATCCGCTGCACAATAGGCCCGGTATGGTGGCGTTGTTTGGAGCGGAGGAGACCTTTCGACGATGTTGATCGTGATGCAGACCGGCAGTGAACGGGCGGCAGTCGAAGCCGTCTGCGACCGCGTGCAATCGGCCGGACTTGAGGCGGCAGCCTATACCGATGCCGGGCATACCGTGATCGAAGTGACGGGCGACATCGCGCGCGAGCATCGAGAGATGCTGGCGACGATGCCCGGTGTGGAGGCGGTCGTGCGGCGCGATACGCCGGAGGCGCCACGGACGCGCGATCTGCGTATCGAGAGTATCCGGCCGCTCGTGCCGCCCGCGATTCTCCTCGAAGAGCTGCCGCTCACCGCCGATGGCGCGGAGACGGTCAGCCGCGCTCGTGAGGAGGTCAGCCGCATTCTCCGTGGCGAAGATGACCGGCTGGTGGTGATCGTTGGCCCCTGCTCGATCCACGATTGCGACGCCGCGCGCGACTACGCCCGGCGGCTGAAACCGCTCGCCGATGCATTCGCCCGCGATCTCTGCGTCATCATGCGCGTCTACTTCGAGAAGCCGCGCACGACGGTCGGCTGGAAGGGGCTGATCAACGATCCTCACCTCGACGGCAGTTTCGCGGTCAATGAAGGGCTGCATCTCGCACGGCGATTGCTTCTCGATCTCGTCGCGCTCGGCCTCCCCGCCGGGTGCGAGTTCCTCGACCCGATCCTGCCGCAGTTCTTCGCCGATGTCGTCACCTGGGGGGCGATTGGCGCACGCACGACCGAGAGCCAGGTGCATCGCGAACTGGCCTCGGGCCTCTCGATGCCCGTCGGCTTCAAGAATGGAACGGGCGGCGGCGTGCAGATGGCGATTGACGCCCTGCACGCGGCGGCCTATCCGCATCGCTTCCTCGGCGTCACCGAGCAGGGGCTTGCCGGCATCGTGGCGACCTACGGCAATCGGGACTGTCACGTCATCCTCCGCGGCGGGCGGAGCGGCATCAACTACGACGCCGCGAGCGTTCAGAAGACGCTTGCCAGCCTGCGTGACGCGGGCCTCCGACCGTGCGTGATGATTGATACGAGCCACGGCAACAGCGAGAAGGAGTACCGCCGCCAGCCGCTCGCCGCCCGCACCGTCGCCGCGCAGATCGCCGGGGGCGAGCCGGGCATCATCGGCATCATGATGGAGAGTTTCCTCGTGGATGGCCGGCAGGACCTGGTGGACCGCTCCCATCTCGTCTACGGCCAGAGCGTCACCGATGCCTGTATGGGCTGGGAAATGACCGTCCCCGTCCTCGAAGAACTCGCCGCCGCCGTCCAGACACGGCGCATCGCCGTCGAAAGAAATTGAACCACGAAGGCGCGAAGAGCACGAAGAGGACTCAAGAAATCTAAAATTCCGTTCCTCTCTTCTTCACGCTCTTCGTGCCTTCGTGGTTCAATCGGTTTCCGTCGTGCCGAAAAAGGCGGGATAGAGGGTGGCAGGGATGCGTTTCGGGCGGGCGGTGACGAGATCGGCCCAGACCCAGAGGGTTCGTGCGCGCACGAGCGGGTCAGCGGGTAATTCCTGATCGGGTGGCAGAAAACCGTCGGCGGGGAGATGCCGCGCATCGTCCGATGCCCCCGCGTGCCGGAAGATCGCGTAATCGCGGTAGGCCCGCGCGCCTTTAAACTCAACGGCCCAGGTGACGACTTGCAACACATCGCCCGCCGACGCGGGGCGGAGATATTCGATTTCGTGCCGCCGGACGATCCAGATACCACCGAGTTCCCGCGTCCGCTCGTCCGGGAAACCGGCCGCCGCCGAGTGCTCGTACGCCGCCTGCTCCAGATAATGCAGGTAGACCGCGTTATTGACGTGGCCGAGGGCGTCCATTTCGTAGTGCCGAACCTTGAAATATGCGGCGAAACGGGGCGAGTCGGGGTGCGAGACAGATTGCCCCGCTCCATCCGCATCATACGTCGCCGTATCATCTGCCATCACCGATTGCCCTCCGCATCGCGTATCCTCATCATCGGTATGCTACCAG
>JAICJW010000077.1 GCA_025928215.1 Chloroflexia bacterium
AGGCCCGCTGGCACGGCATTATTGATGTACCCCTTACCTTCGTAGAGGACGGTGATCAGTTCGTCCCGGTCGAGCGCTAGTGAGACGGCCTGCCGCACGCGAACATCGTTGAACGGCGGCGCATCCACCCGCCAGTACATGAAGTAGAGGAGGTTTTGCGGGAAATCAACGAATTGGATCTCGGGATTCGAGGAAGCGAGGGCCTTGCGGTCGGTCTGGGACGGGCCGATGAGGTCGATCTGCTTCGAGCGGAAACTGGCGATTGCGGTCGCGTCTTCCGGCACGATCAGCAAATCCACCTCGTCCACATACGGCGTACCGGTGAAGTAGTAGTCCGGGTTCTTCTTGGCGACGACCTGCACGCCTTTATCGAACTTGTCGAATATCCACGGGCCGCTGCCGATCACTCGCTTGCGCCCGTCGCCATCCGCCTCGATCACTTCCTTCGGCATGATCCAGAAGACCGGCGCGGCGATTGAGTTCTCGAACGGCGCGAATGCGTTGTTGAGCGTGAAGACGACCGTGCGCGGGTCCGTCGCCTTCACATCCTTCACAATATCGAAATAGTTCTTGTTCGGGGAGACTTGCTTGAAGCGGGTATACGACCAGACGACATCGTCCGCCGTGACGGCGCGCCCGCTCATCGGCGGCTTGTTCTGCCACTTGGCGTTGGCACGGAGCGTAAATGTGTAGGTCAGGCCGTCCTTGGAGACATCGTATTTCTCCGCGAGATCGGGGACAGGGACGAACGAATTGGGGCCGACGCCTGGCCCGCTATCGTATTTCAGCAGGCGGCTGTAAAAGAAACCGGCGAACTCCTGCGCGCGGAAGGTGACATTCAAATAGGGATCGAGGTCCGGCGGGTCGCCCGTCCACCAGCGGATGACCAGCGTTCCGCCCGGCTTGGCGTTGACCGCTGCCGCAGTGGTGGGAGCGGCTGCGGAGGATGACGAGACCGACGTCGCCGCGGATGCAGCAGCGGGGGAAGAACCCGTCGCGGCGGTAGCCGGTGCGGTGGTGGCGGCGCTCGATGCAGCGGCAGTTGGGGCGGTGGTGCCGGACGCGGGCTTCGGCGTATCGGTGGCGGTGGTACTCCCTCCACACGCGGCGAGGATTGCCGCTGCCGCGCTGGCGCCAGCAGCGGTGAGGAAGGTACGTCGAGTGAAGCGATACGGTGTTTGCCCCGCTGGTGTACTCCTCATGTACCTCTCCTTAGGGTCTGTGACGAACCGACAACCACGGACGGCATGCGACGCTATTGCTCCCCGCAAAACCTGTCCGCTTTGCCGACGCTAACCGCCGGCATGGAGGTATTGAACCAAGGCTTACGCTGTACGATATGCTTTTCACTATACGCCTAATGTCAAGCGGCCGCACCTGCCAGTGGCGGGCCGCGCCTCTCTTCTTGCGCTCAACGTAATAAAATAGTCGTCACAAAATGTGCGGCATTGCCATTCTAAGGGGTAGCGAATGCACGGGTGAACGCGACGCGAAAGCGCACGGCATTTTGTGCTATGCGCTCCGAACGCCATGCCCTGACGCGCTCATTGGCCTTGCCGCCGCGCTCTCAAACGGCTTCTCAGCCGCGCGTGACCGACTCATAGTCGGCGAAGGCGGCATCAGGATCGAGTGGCTGCGTTACCAACCCTTGCACGAGTTGTTCTTCACAGAAAGTCGCCAGCATCTTCCGGTTCGGCTCGACGCCATATGGCTGCCAGTCTTCGCCGAGCAGCAACGCGGTCTCCTCCAACTCCATGAGCACCCACGGCGTGGTGTCCGCGAGCCGGCGGCGATCCTCCCGCCATCGCCGCTTCGATTCCTCGAAGGCCGCAAAGAGCCGCGTGGCGATCGTCGGGTCGCTCTCGAAGACCGACCGCCGCAACGCGGCAACATGGATCGCCGGGCAGTATCCGACGCGCTGGAAATATTCCTTCTCGACGGCACGGAAGTCGCGGAACAGATGGATGATTGGGCTTTCCTGAGTAAAAAAGCCGCGCGGCATGAAGGGGATCATCAGGGCGTCCAACTCGCCTGCACGCAGCATCCCAACGAGCGTCTTGCCCTCCGGAGCGGCAGTGACATAGGGTGGGTACGTCACATTGGGATTGGGCATCGCGGGTGTCGTCTCCTCCGGGGGGCCGACGACCCACGCGATGCTGGCGATGTCTATCCCGCGCTCACGCATCGCCGCGCGGCTCCAAGTGTTCCCCGTGTTTGCCCAGCCATCGGTGCCGATCCGCTTGCCGACGAGGTCAGCGAAGTCGTGCAGCGGGCTGTCCCGACGGACGAGGAAGCAGCGGTGCCGGAAGGAGCGCATCATAAAAATCGGTACGCCAACGAGGTCGCGTTCGCCGCGCGACAAGCGGATGAGATAATGGCTGAGGGATGTCTCGGTCGCGTCAATTTCCGGTTCGGAGGCGATCCGCCCGAGGGATTCGCCGCGCTCCATGATGAGGTCTATGCCCTCCGGTTGCACATCGCCGCACGCGAGGGGCTGGAGGTAATCCCAGTTGTATGAAACCATGCGGATCGTTCTCTTGGCCACGCTGACTCCACCCTTTCTCGCGGTAGCACACCGCTGTTATCGTTCGCGCAGGCGCGTATCGAGCGCATCGCGCAACCCATCGCCGACGAGACTGAATCCGAGGACCGTCACCGTGATGGCGAGTCCGGGGAAGAGGACAACCCATGGCGCCCCTTGCAGCACCGAACTGCCATCATTGATCATTGATCCCCACGTCGGGGTGGGTGGGCGTGGGCCAAGGCCGAGGAAACTGAGCGTCGCCTCCGCGAGGATCGCCGTTGAAACGTAGAGCGTCGCCATCACCAGCACGGACGAAACTGAGTTCGGCACGATGTGTCGCAGGATAATCGAGCGGGCGGGCGCGCCGATGGCGCGGGCGGCGGTGATATATTCGCGCTCGCTGATCGCCAGTACCTCCGCCTGCATCATCCGGGCGAAGCGGGGTAGCGTCGAGAAGCCGACAGCGATCATCACATTCGTTAGGCCCGGCCCGAGCGTTGCCATGATCGCCAGCGCGAGCAGCAGCGTCGGGAAGGCCAGCATCGCGTCGATCAGACGCATGATCGCCGTGCCGACCTTGCCGCGATAGTATCCCGCCATCAGCCCAAGCGCGCAGCCGACGAGGCCACCGCCCGCCACTGAAACGACACCGACGGCGAGCGCGAGCGGCGCGCCCGTGAGGATGCGGTTGCGGATGTCGCGCCCGAAGCCGTCCGTACCCATAATGTGGGCGCTGCTCGGCGGCTTAAGCCGCTGTGACAGACTGCTGCGGTTCGTATCCGCCGGAGAGGCGAGCGCGCCCCACGCCGCCGCGACGAGGAAGAGCAGCACGAGCACCAATCCAACCATCCCGGCGGGATTGCGGCGGAAACTGCGCGTCATATCGCGCCAGAAGGTACGGGGGGCGTTCTGGTCCCGCACTGGCGTGCCTGCAATTGTCACGCTCTCGGTCCGCGTTGCCATCTACTCCCTGCTCCCTAACGATGCCGGAGGCGCGGGTCCGCAAACCCATAGAGCGTATCCGTAAGGAAATTGACCCCGATCACGCCGACGAGGAAAACAGCAATCAGCGCCTGCGAGAGCGGGTAGTCCCGAAGGAGAATCGCATTGATGAGCAACTTGCCCAGGCCCGGCCGTGAGAAGACGATCTCGGCGACGCCCGCGCCCCCGAGCAGTTGGCCGAAGAAAAGCCCGAGCACGGCCAGAATCGGCACAAGTGCGGAGCGGAGCGCATGCTCTCGCACGACGGTGCGCGGCGATAGCCCTTTCGCGTGCGCCGTGCGGATGTAATCCTCCCCCAGCACGGCGAGCAGCGCGGAGCGCGTCGTCCGGGCGACGAGCGCGGCGGACTGGAAGCCGAGGGCGATGGCGGGCAGCACGAGGTGATGGAGCATTGAGCCTATTCCCTCGTTCTCCCCCGCCCCCTGCACGGGGAACCAGCCCAGCCGGAAACTGAAGAGGTAGATCATCAGCAGCGCGAGCAGGAACCCCGGCATCGCCACACCGAGGAGCGCAATCACCATCGCCGCGAAATCCGCCACGGTGTTCCGTTTGAGCGCGGCGATCATTCCAAGCGGGACGCCGACGACGCAGGTGACGAGCATCGCCGCCAGCGCCAGTTCGACGGTATACGGCAATGCCCCCCGGATGACGGACATGGCGCTCGTCTTCTGCGAGAGCGACTGCCCGAAGTCGCCCGTTACCGTATTCTTCAGGAAGACGACATACTGCACCGGCAGCGGCTTATCGAGGCCGTACTGCGTGCGCAGCGTCGCCACTAACTCCGGCGTCGCGTAATCGCCGAGCATGATCGCTGTCGGATCCCCCGGCGTAAGTCGCAGGACGAGGAAGACGATTGTCAGCGCACCGAAGATTGTCAGCACCGACTGCGCGAGGCGCTGAATGATGTGGTTCATGCTTCCGCTCCCGGATGGGCCGACGCGCTATTCCGCGGGGACATCGAGATTGAACCAGTCGTGGCGCTCCTGCCACCCCGCGCCCAATTCGCCACTCACCCGCTTGTTGACGATCAGGTGCTCCGAGACGGCCACGGCGAACGCGGCCGGAGAATCCTGAGAGACTCGATCCTGCAAATCCCGGTAGAGCTTCGCGCGCTTCGTGGGGTCCGGCTCCGACCGCGCGGCGTCAATCAGATCGTCCGCGCCCTTGTAGCCGTTGCGATTCGTCGTCGAGCGGTACGTGGGTGTGGCGATCTGATCCGGGTCAATGCGCGAGATGTAGTTCGCATCCATGTCGTAATCCCCGGAGAGCTCCCGCTGGTTATAGATGCCCTGCTCGATGATGTCCACTTTGACATTGACACCGATATCTTTCCAGTACGATGCCACGGCCTCGAGGATGCGGCGGCTGATGATCAGTGCCGAGACGGTCATCGCGCTCGGGTTCCAATCCTTCGGAACATTGGCATCCTTCAGCAGTTGCCGCGCCTTGTCCGGGTTGTATTCGAAGCGGGTCACGTCCTCGCTGTACCCGAACATGAAGGGGGGCAGGAAACTGTGGATCGGGTCCGCCAGCCCGCCGAAGAGATCCTTCGCGATCGCGTTGTTGTCAATCGCGTAGCGTAACGCCTGCCGAACGCGGATGTCGTCCAGCGGCTTCCGCTTCATATTGAACTGGGCCGACCAGGGGGACTGCCCGAATTGCGACTTGAAGAAGCGTACGTTCGGGTCCGTGTTCTTCGCAACGCCGATCGCGACATCAGGGTCGGCGATGTAGTACTCGTCCAGTTCGCCCTTCGCGACGGCGAGGATCGCCGCACGATCATCCACCCGATACTTCCAAACGATCTGATCCACCTTCGGCTTCGTCCCCCAATAATCGGGGTTGCGCTTGACCGTCAGGCTCGTGCCGGACTGATAGTTATCAAACATGAACGGGCCGGAGCCGATCGGGGCCGTCTTCCACTTGTCGCCTGCTGCCGCGAACGCCTTGGACGCGACGACAAGCCCGGGTCGGAAGGCGAGCGACGCGGGGATGAATGCGGGGTAGGGGCGCGGGAAGGTCGCCTTGATCGTGTACGGGTCGAGGACCTCAATCGTTGCGTCAATGAAATCGTTCCGGTACGGGGAAGCGGTCTTTGGGTCCTTGATATGCTCCCAGGCGGCTCGGACATCGTCGCTCGTCAATTCGCCGTTCCCGCCGTGGAACTTGACGCCCTTCTTGAGGTGGAAGGTGAATGCCTTGGCGTCGCTCGAAATTTCCCATTCGGCCAGCTCGGGCACGACCTCCGTGCCGAGCGGCGGATTGTAGGTGTGGCGACCGATATAGTTGAAGATCGCTTCGGAAACCTGATAGTCCGTCTGGTTGTTGAGAAGCGCCGGATCGAGCTGCGTTAGATCTCCCGCCACACCGACGCGCAAGATCTTCGTGCCGCCCGGCTTGCCTGCGGCTGCCTGTGCGGTCGGCGCGACGGGCGCGACCGCCGATGCCTGTGACGCGGCGGCCGTTGGCGCCGTACCCGAGGCCGCAGCCGCAGGGCTCGTCGCGCCAGCACCAACGGGAGCGGCAGTCGGCACGCGGGTGGCGGTGCCCTGCGGTGCGGCGGTGGTAGCCGTCGGGGCCGTGCTGGAACCGCCGCACGCCGCGAGAATCGCGCCACCGGCAATGCTGGACGCAAGGGCGAGGAAGCGCCTTCGTGAAAGCGGTCGGGGCTGCTGAGGCGTCGCATCGTCCACAGGAAATCCTCCTCATGTGTTGTAACTGCGCCACTGATGCGCACCAAGTATCTGACCGTTATTACGCGTATCCGACAGTCCCGGTGGATCAATCCTTACGAACTGGTGCTTGTCAAAGCAACGTTGCGTGTTCCATGATGGTACGTGATACGAAGCGATTCTACAAATCCGCCACGTGACTGGCTTTCCGGCTCTTGCTCCGTACATCGGCATCTGCGCGGCGCCCCCTGCTCGTTGTTTTGCGGTCTCGACCGAAGGAGGATGAGAATGGAATACACTGGCAAATCGGTCCTGGTCACGGGAAGCGCGACGGGCATCGGGCTGGGGATCGCGCGCGGTTTCCTCGAAGCGGGTGCGACCGTCCTCATCAATGATGTACGTCCCGCCATTCTGGAAAAGACGCATGCCGAACTGCGCGACGCGTTCGGTGAGCGTGTCCTCGCGCACGTCGCGGATGTCCGCGATGCAGCGCAGGTGGCGGCGATGTTCGACGCATTGCAGGGGCCGATAGGGCGACTGGACGTCGTTGTCAGCAACGCGGGCATTTACCCCGATTGCCCGATCGTTGAGATGGACGAAGAACTCTGGGACCGGGTGATGGACACCAACGCGAAGGGGAACTTCCTCGTCTGCCGCGAGGCCGCACAGCGAATGATCGCCCAAGGCAGCGGCGGCAATATCATCGCCATCTCCTCCGGTTCCGCGCGCTCCGGCCGGATCAACGCGGCGGCCTACTGCGCCTCGAAGGCGGCGGTGACGCTCTTCTCTGAGGTGCTCTCCACGGAGATGGCCCCGCATGGCATCCGGGTGAACATCATCAACCCCGGCTTCGTCGAGACGCGGAGCGAAGTAAATCCCATCGCGGAATGGCGACTGGAGGCGGCGAAGAAGTCCTCGCCCGGCGAGCGTATGGTCACGCCGCGCGATGTTGCGAATGCCGCGCTCTTTCTCGCCTCCGACAAGGCGGAATGCACCAACGGCATGACCTTCTCCGTCACCGGCGTTCGGGGCGTGGCCCGCATGGGCTAATACGCGGGAAATCGAGGGTGGCGCGGACTTTCCAGCCCGTCTCCGCACAACAATGGGCAGACTGGAAAGCCTGTTATCACCAGGGAATACGAGAGGGGAGCGTGGTATGGGATGGACAAATAAAGGCCCGGTACATCGCCCAGTCGTCATGGGTACGCGCGGGCTTGTGACGTCCGCGAATACGCTTGCCTCGATGGCGGGGCTGCGGATTCTGCTTGCGGGGGGCAACGCGGTAGACGCGGCCGTCGCGACAGCCGCGGCGCTCAATGTCTGCGAACCGTATATGTCCGGCATTGGCGGCGGCGGGTACATGCTGATTTATACAGCGCGCGACCGTCGCTTGCGCGTCCTCGATTATAACGGGCCGAGTCCGTGGGCCGCCGCGCCCGCCGCCTTCGCCACGGTGGAAGAGAAGGATCGTGGGCCGAAAGCGCCCATCGTCCCTGGCGCGATCGGCGGCTGGCTCACCCCGCTGGAAACCGCCGGGACGATGGACCGTGCGACAGTCTTTGCACCGGTAATCGAGTACGCCGAGTGTGGCGTACCCGTTACGCTTAAAGCGGCCAGCTTCATCGAGGCGGGGTCGAGCCGCCTCACATCCGAGGCGCGGGCCGTCTTCTGCCCCACGGGGGATCCGCCCGTGCCAGGTGCGCTCCTTCGGCAGCCGCAACTGGCGGAAACCTATCGCCAACTCGTCGCGGAGGGGGCGAGTGCCTTCTATGGCGGCACGCTCGGCGAGCGCGTCGTCGCCTCGCTCGCGGCGCAGGGTGGTATTCTCGCGATGCGCGATGTGGACGGCTGGAGGCCGGAATGGCAGGAGTCTGCCACGACAACCTATCGCGGCTACGACATCGCCTCCGTGCCGCCTCCCGGCATGGCATTCCAGTTTCTGCAAACGCTCAACATCCTTGAAGGGTTCGACCTCGCGGCGTCCGGCCAGAATAGCGCGCAGACGCTCCATCTGGTCATTGAGGCGATGAAACTTTCCGTCGCGGATCGTATCGCCTATGCTGGCCGACCGGACATCCCGATTCATGGCTTGCTCTCGAAGGAGTATGCCGCACGCCGCCGCGCACTGATTGACCCTGAGCGCGCGCACAAGAGCGAGGGTGAGCGATTCGGTGGCCTGACCGGGGCGGACATCATCGCGGCCGGGACGCCCGGCGATTTCACGCGTGAATGCACGACTCACTTCGATGTGGTGGATAGCGATGGCAATGCCGTCTCTGTTACGCAGAGCCTCGGCGCTTTTTTCGGCTCCGGCGTGATGGCGGGCGATACCGGCATCATGCTCAATAACTTCCTCTTCTGGTCCGAACTCGATCCGGCCAGCGCCGCTGTCGTCACCCCGCACAAGCGGATGGGGACACGGATGTCCCCGGTGGCGATCTCCCGCGACGGGCGACTCTTCATGATGATTGGCACGCCAGGCTCGTACGGTATTCCGCAGACGACGGCGCAGATGATCTCCAACGTGATTGATCACGGCTTCAACATCCAGGCGGCAATCGAAGCGCCGCGCGTCCGCACGTACATGGGAACGACGGTTGACATCGAGGGGCGGGTGCCAGAGGCGGTACGCGCGGAGTTGATGCGTCGCAACCATGATCTTCGTCTATTGCCGGATTGGTCGCCTGCGGTCGGCGGTGGGCAAGGGTTCATGATTGACCCTGAGAGCGGCGTGCTCATGGGCGGCGCGGATCCGCGCCGCGACGGTTACGCGATTGCCTTCTGAGTACGGGAGAGGAAACGAGGAGTAGTGATCGCCGGTGGCGGCACGTGAGCACATGTGGTCGTGCCAGGAAAAGCTCGTTGATGGGCACACGACGTATCGGGATAGAGAGGTAGAACGTGGCGAATGCAACGGAAGATGCACTGCGTGAGGCGGTTTCGGTTGATCATCTCCAGCGGCACAATGCGGAGATCGCGAAGGGCGTGCGCCTCTCCGGCAGTGCGGATGAGGCGGAAGCGTTCGCATACATCGCCGCGCAGTGTCGCTCGTACGGGATGGCGGTGAACCAATACGCCTCCGATGCCTATGTGAGCCTGCCGGGCGCGGCATCGCTCTCTGTCATTGCACCCGAACGGCGGGAGATCGAGAGCATCACGCACTCCGCGTCTGCCGCGACAGGGCCGGATGGCCTATCCGGGCCGCTCGTCTATGCGGGCGCGGGACTGGCGGCGGACTATGCCCTTGTTGACGCACGGGGCAAAATCGCACTCGTCGAAGGGCTGGCGTCTCCACCGAAAGCATTTGCGGCCGACGCCGCCGGCGTGCGCGGCATCGTCTGCATCAATCCCCCGGAGTTCCATGAGATGACGGTCTCCCCCATTTGGGGCACGCCAACCCTTGAGACGGCACCGCGACTACCAAAAGTCGTTGCAATCTCCGTTCGACAGGATGACGGCGATGAACTCAAGGCATTGCTCGAGCGCGAATCGGTGACGGTGCGCATCACAGCGGAGGTGGACACCCGCTGGCGGCAGATCCCGACCCTGACCGCCGAATTCCCCGGCACCGTAGAGAACCGCTTTGTCCTGCTCAGTGGTCATGTAGATTCCTGGCATCACGGCGCGATGGATAACGCGAGCGCGAACGCGACCATGCTTGAGGTCGGGCGCATCTTCAGCGAGCACACGGGCGACTTGCGGCGCGGGCTGCGGCTCGCCTTCTGGTCCGGCCACTCGCACGCGCGCTATGCCTCCTCCACGTGGTATGCGGACACCTTCTTCGCCGACCTCCACGATCACTGCGTCTGCCACGTCAACGCCGAGTCAACCGGCGCTGTCGGTGCGGACTTCCTCGTGGCGGCTGGCATGGCGGAGACGTGGCAATTCGCGGCGGGGCCGATTCGCGACGTGTCCGGGCAAGAGCTGCACTATCAGCGGATGGGGCGCAGCCACGACCAGTCGTTCACGGGTATCGGCGTCCCATCTGTTCTCTGTGGTCTCGCCGCGCAACCGGGGGGTGGGCTTGGATGGTGGCATCACACGACCGGCGATACACTGGATAAGATAGATCCTACCAATCTCGTGCGGGACACGCGGATCTACCTTCTCACCTGCTGGCGGCTCTGTACGCTTCCGGTTCTGCCCTTCAACTTCGTGGAGACGGCGAACGAGTTGCGCGATCGGTTGCACTCTTTGCAAGAGGCCGCTGGTGATCGCTTCGATCTCGCGCCGCTGACGACCGAGGTGGATGCGTTCCACGCTGCCGCCGAGCGCTTGACCGAGGCCGTCACGACGATCGGTGACAAGCATGTACATGCCGAGCAGATTAATGTCGCCATTATGGCGATTGCGCACGCGCTCATCCCGGTGAACTACACGAAAGCGGGTCCCTACGAGGTGGATCTCGCGCTGGCGAACCCGGTATTGCCCGGTCTCGCTGCCGTCGCATCGTTGGGCGATACGAAAGCGACGGACGACGACATGAGATTCCTGCGCACGCGGCTGGTGCGAGAACGCAACCGGGTGTGGCACGCTCTCGCGACGGCGCGGCGAGCGATCGAGCGTGCACTTGCCTGAGCGGTGGACAGCCTATCTCATCTGCGACGATGCCAAGGTATACGCTGCCCTTCGTGTCGGTGATGGAATGGAGCGGGATTTTCGCGGCTGACGGCACGTGTACCGATAATCTGGCATGCGGTCAGACGATGGCGCTAACCGATCGGGGCTGAGGCCTTTTCTCGCAGCCCGTCACGACGGTGCACAAAGAACGGCAGGAGGAAAACGAGTCGAACGAGCGAGAGGGCCGCGCAGGCAACCCAGACCACCTGAAACCGATTGCTGTGCGCGAGTACGAGCCCGAAAATGACCCCGGCGAGCGTCGCACCGATCTGGGCGACCGTCGCCATCAGCGCCACGACACGCGCCGTCTCGCCCGCCGCGAAGCGCTCCCCGGCGAAAAGCATCAGCGGCGCGGTCGTCGCGGCGAGGCTGACGCCGACAAGGATCGTGATTATGAAGATCACGGCAATTGGCTCCTTCGGCACGATGGCGACGTAGCAGATGAATGCGAGCGCGGACCCGCCGAGGACGACGAGTGTCCTGCCATGCGGGAGATCCGCAAGCATACCGACCAGCGGTGCCGCGATGAGGAGAGCGATATTCGCGGCGGAGGCGAAACTCCCGGCGCGCACCGTCGAATAGCCAAACGTCTTGGTCAGGTAGGTCGGTAGCCAGGTGAGCAGGCCGTAGGTCGCCAGCATGCCCGTGAAACTGACCGCGAGCAATTGCCAGAAGTCCGGTCGCCAGCCGATACCCGCGCGTGCGCCCGCAACCCGAGGCGCGCGCTCCTGCGGCGGCGCGTCGGGCAGCAGTATCGCCGCCGCGATGAGGATGACGAGGGTGAAAACGGGTAACGTAGAGAGTCCGCCCGTTATGCCGAAGCGTGAGGCGCCGATCGGGACGAGGATGAGCGCGCCGACCGCGCCGAGGCCCGCGCCGGATTGCAGGATACCCATCACCCGCCCCCGCTCGGTGCGCGCGAAGAGGGTGATACCGAGTTTCATTGCCGGGGTGTAAAGGAAGGCACCTGTGGCGCCGAGCAGGAAGCGGGCGATCAAGGCGAGTTCGTAGTTGCGAGTGCCCGCAAAGAGTGCCGAGAAGAGGGCGCTGAGCGCCAGGCCCGTCAGTAGGAGGAACCGGGCGTTGAAGCGATCGCCGACGAGACCGACGATCGCCTGAAAGATCGCGTAGCCGAAGACGTAGGCGGCGAAGAGCGTGCCGACGCCGGCGTAGTCAACGCCGAATCGCGGTTGCAGGTCGGTAAACAGTGGCACGACGCCGGTACGTTGGGCGTTGTGCACGATGAGCATTGATGCGAGGAGGGCGATGGTACGCGCTTTTTCCCCGCGCTGCGCGTTCGCGAACGGGCGCGGTGCCTGCTCGATCATCGTCGCACGACCGGACATCGTTACCGGCTCTCGTCCATCAACGGCATCGTTTCGGGCGCCGGATAATGCGGTGTTGCCGCATCCTCGGCCGCGCATCGCGCGATCTCTTCACAACGAGCAAACCAGATACCTTCCTGTTGCTCAATGTGCTCGATCAACCGTTCAAGAGCGAGTAAACGGGCCGGACGGCCGCTGAATCGGGGGTGGCAAACGAGCGTGAAAGAGCCGGTAAGCGCGAGTGCCGCGTCGAACTCCTCCATCCAGAGTTGTGCGATCTCACTTGGCCGGCGGATCGTCCCGGGATAGGCATAGAACGCGGCATCGTCGAGCGGCCACGACCATGGCAACTCCAGGATTTCTTCGGCGCGATCCCCGCCAATTCCTGACCAATACGGGATGTCCTCATCACCGAATGAACTGTCGTACTGATACCCTGCGTCATGTAACAAGGTCAGGGTCGAGACCGTTGTCAATCCGGAGGGCGAACGCCAGCCGCGGGGCGACTGCCCAAGTATCTCGCTGTGCGCGGCTGTTGCCCTCGCGATGAGGTCTCGTTCGACATCCGGTGTCAACTCGCTCCAGCGCTCATGCATCCACCCATGGGCAGCCACTTCGTGCCCACGTGCGACGATCTCGCGGGCCAGTGAGCCATATTTGCGCACATTCCATCCTTCCAAAAAGAATGTTGCCGGGATCGTGTGGCGCTCCAGAAGGTCAAGAATTCGCTCAATCCCGCGCCGTGGTGCGTAGACGCCGTCAGCGCTTGCCCCGCCGGCATGGCCATAGCGCAGCAGATCGAAGGACTCTCCAAAGTTATCGAAGCTAAGGGAAACGGCGCAACGCGCGTTTCCCGGCCATGTTGGTCGCGTGAAGACCATTGTCCCCTTCCTTTCTCTACGGACCCAGGGACGTGTCTGCAACGTCATGGCAGATACGTCATGATCGCGGCAAGTGCCATGCTCACGGTATCCCGAGACGCCCGCTTCTCGTACCGCGTTACCACGCTTTGCCATCGCTTCAACCGGTTCACGCCGCGCTCCACCAAGTTGCGCTCACGGTAGGGCGCTGCGTCGAAAGAGTGGGACAGATACGGCATTGCCGCGCGCTCACACACCCCGAAAGAAATCGTCCACCAGGCGGTTGAAGACGTCCGGTTGCTCGAAATACACCGAATGGCCGGACTCGGGTACGCGTACCATCATC
>JAICJW010000134.1 GCA_025928215.1 Chloroflexia bacterium
CGGGCCACAGCCTGCCCGCTCGATGGCAGGCTGAAGCCCGCCACCACCATATCGGCGCAAGACCGGCCATCACTGCTGATCCGATGGCACGAGGCGAACCGTCTGCGCGACGCGTGCGGCGACCGATGCCGCATCGGTCCCCATGGGATGATAGCGAACGCGCGACCAGGGGATCGCCTGATCGCGGTAATGCTTGGACCGGGCATTGCCGGACTCGCCGACCGAGTTGCAGGCACGCGCGTGCGTATCCTTCGATGGATCGCTAAGATCAACGAGCAGGCGGTAGGACGCGCCGCTGATCACCGCGAATGGATCGGCGAGCGTCCAGTACTGGCAGTTGAGGGTGTTGCAGTCGCCGCCGACGGGGATCGGGCCGACATTGAGCAGACGACCGAGCGGTTTCGCGCCCTGTGCGATGGGATGCGTGAAGGTGACGGTGTGGACGATGCCCCATTCCCACTCCGCCGGATAGGGGCCGATCTGCTCGCTCAACCACGCCACCGCCTCCGTGAAGGAGGCAATCAGTTCGGCCTCGCGCGTCGTGCCAACAAACCAACCGAGATCGTCACCGCGAAGCAACCGATCCGGCAGCGCCCAATGGAACTCGCCGAGGAATTTGGTCATCGCCTCTTTCGTCAGGTCTGGTGAGAGGCGCGCCCGGAGCACGCGGCGCATCCAGTTGCTGTAGGTCACTTCCCAGATCGCCGCGCCAGGGCTGTCCACCTCCGCGAAACCATCCCACGCGCGCAGCAGTTCGAGCGCGGTATGCTCTTCCGCCGTCCAGGTGCGATCCGTGGTGTCGAGCACGTCAACGAGCGCGGGCCGCAGCGATTCAGCGTGCAACACGTAGACATCGGCCTGTATCCGCCGCATATCGTCGAGCGTCAACCCATCGCGCCCGTCCAGTAGTTGCCGGATGCGGCGCACACGGAACGGCGAGGCATAGACGCTCTGCAACGGGTACGGGTAATCGTCCGCGTGAATTTGTGTGTTCGCCGTGGCGATAAACCCCTCCGGCGGGTCGGCGAGCGCGGGTAACGCGTCGAAAGGTACGAAACCCGTCCATTCATAGTCGCCCGTCCAGCCCGGCACGGGGCGGATGCCGCCGCCCGGCGGCCGGATCGGCGCATGCCCGACGAACTGGTAGCCGATGTGGTTCTCGACATCCGCGAAGACGAGATTGAGGGACGGGACGGCGATCTTCCCGCATGACGCGCGAAACTCGTCCGCCGAGCGGGCGCGCATCATCGTGAGCAGGCCGGTCATCTCGTCCGCACCTTCTTGCCCGACCCATTTGAGGGCCAGCGCGCGCGTCTCATCCTTTGCCTCGCCAAGCCCCGAGACAATCGGCCCGTGGCGCGTGATCCGCGTCTCGTGCGGTTCGGCGTCCGGCTGCCCTTTGACCGGGATAATGTCCATGACGCGATCCATCATTGCCCAGCCCGCTTCAGTGCGATAGCGAAGCCGGTTATCCGCGTCTATCTCCTCAACATAGAGATCGGTCTGCACATGCATCGTCGCCGTGATGCCCCAGGCGACGTGATCGTTGTGACCGATGGCGACACCGGGAACGCCGGGGATCGTCGCACCCGCCGCATTGAGGCCCGGCGCGGTCAGGTGGCACTCGTACCAGACCGAGGGGATCGTGTAGCCGAGGTGGGGGTCATTGGCGAGCAGTGGCTTGCCCGACGCCGTATGCGCGCCGGAGACGACCCAGTTGTTGCTGCCGGGAATCGTGGATGTGACGCCCGCGACCTGCCCTAATTGCGCGTTCACCGCGCTCAGCCGTGCGCGAAAGGAGGCATACGCGGCGGATGAGACGACCGGATCGCGGGCGGTGAGCGATTGATCCTCATTGAAGAGCAGGGACGCCCAATCCTCGCCGATCGCATCGCTGATCCGGTCGCGGAGCAGCAGTTTCTCGATGAAGCCGTCCAGCGTCCAGCCCATGATTTTCAGGATGCCCATCGAGGCGGCGGCGTCCCACGGAAGCGGTGCATAGCGACCCAACAGGAACTCCGCACCGAGGAGCGGCCCCTTGCGCGTGACGTAGGCATTGACGCCCGCGGCATAGCGATCCAGTGCCGCCTTCGTCTCGCCAGTGAGCCGGGCCGCTTCCGCTTCCGAGGCCCGACGGATGCCGAGCGTGAGCATGAACTTGTCTACATCGAGCACGGACGGGCCGACGATTTCGGCAAGCCGCCCGAACGCCGCCCGATGCAGGACATCGAGTTGCCAGAGTCGGTCCTCCGCCGTCGCGTATCCCAGCCCGAACATCAGATCGGTGATACTGTTCGCGCGGATATGGGGGATCCCCCCCTGATCGCGCCCGATCTCGATCGGTTCGGCGGGGCCGGGCAGGGCGATGACGCGCTCGAAATTGCCCCGCTGCCGCCGCAATCGGAGGAGAGCGGCGCTCCCGGCGACGGCACTCGCGCCGACGAGCAATTGTTTCCTGTTTGGCACGCTCCGCGCTCCCTTTCACTCGCCGCGTCGGGCGATGCAATGTGGCCGCCCGCTCGCCGTTTGCCCGGACAAGGGTATCGTGCGCGGCCATCGAGGGCAAGCACAACTGCTGGCACAAATCCCGTTGCATGGCCACAACAGGTGTGCTACACTACGAAGGGCGCATGCATACGTACACCGTTGCACGCACGAGTGAGTTCCCCCAACGAAGTCGGTCGCATAGAGGAGTTTTCCACGTGGCGGATGTCAAGTGGTTGGGCAGTACGTGTTTTCGAATCAAGAGCCGCGAGGCGACGGTGCTGATGGACCCGGTCGCGCGCGATGGCGGCATCTCCATGCCGAAACAGAAGGCGGACATCGTCACCCTCTCGGTGCGCGGCCGCCCCAACGCGCTCGCGAACGTTGAGGGCGAATACACCCTCGTTGAGGGTCCGGGCGAATACGAAGTGCAGGACGTCTTTCTCTCCGGAATCCGCACACAACGGAACGGCACCGCCGCGAAGGAGTTCAACACCGTCTATCTCGTCGCAATGGACGAGATGATTTTTTGTCACCTTGGCAGCCTCAACAAACCGCTGACCGAGGCGCAGGTTGAGGCGATGGGTGATGTGGATGTCCTCTTCATTCCAATTGGCGGTGAGGACAGCCTCTCCCCCGCCGGCGCGACTGAGGTGATCGGCCAGATCGAGCCGCGCCTGGTCATTCCGATGCGCTACCGGATCGGCGAGGAGCGCGGCAAGCGTGCCCTCGGTGAGTTCGCCGCCGCGCTCGGCCTCGCCGAAGTGCCGCGCGAGGATCGCCTGACCATTCGCAAGAACACCCTGCCGGAGACGATGAGCGTGACGGTGCTGGATGTGTGAAGCGTAGCCGGTAGTCAGTAGTCAGAAGAGATACGCGGAATGGTGAGCGTTGGAAGGGAGCCGTCAGGAGTGAGTGTTTGGTAACCAGCGGAAGATGCCGGGAGCGCCCCGTTCACTCCTCTGACTACTGATGACTGACTACTGACTACTGAGGAGGCGTGGGTGCCGAAATTCATCTTTATCACGGGCGGCGTGGTTTCATCGGTCGGCAAAGGGATTGCCGTCGCGTCCATCGGCCGGCTTCTCAAGAGCCGGGGCATCTCCGTCTCCATCATCAAACTCGATCCGTACCTCAATGTGGATCCCGGCACAATGTCGCCGTATCAGCACGGAGAGGTTTTCGTCACCGACGACGGCGCGGAGACGGACCTCGACCTCGGCCATTACGAGCGATTCATTGACGAATCGCTCAGCCGCGCCTCGAATGTGACGACCGGGCAGATTTACTCGACCGTTCTCGCCAAGGAACGGCATGGGGATTACCTCGGCGGCACGGTGCAAGTCATCCCACATGTGACGAATGAGATCAAGGCGCGCATCCACGCCGCCGCCGAGGCGCAGCTGCCGCACACGCCGGAAGTGGTGATCGCCGAGGTCGGCGGCACCGTCGGCGACATCGAGAGCCTCCCCTTCCTCGAAGCGATCCGCCAGATGCGCAAGGATGCCGGGCGCGGGAATGTGCTCTATATCCATGTGACTTTGCTCCCGAAAGTTGGCGCGACGGGTGAATTGAAGACGAAGCCGACGCAGCACTCCGTCAAGGAATTGCGCTCGATCGGCATCAACCCGGACATCATTATCTGTCGCTCGGATCACCTGGTACCGGATGAGGTGAAGGAGAAAGTCGCGCTCTTCGGCGATGTTGAAGAGCGGGCGGTTATCCCCCTGACGACGGTGGACAGCATCTACGAGGTGCCGCTCGTCCTTGAAGAGGCGGGGCTGGGCGAATATATCGTGGAGGCGCTGCAACTGCCCGCGCTGCCCGTTGATTTGACGATGTGGCGGGGGCTTGTCGAGCGGAACCGGCAGGTACGGGAGACGGTGCGCGTCGCCCTCGTCGGCAAATACGTTGGCCTGAAAGACTCCTACATCTCCATCGCGGAGGCGTTGCAGCACGCGGCGCTCGCGCAGGACCTCGCCGTGGAAATTGAGTGGGTCAACTCAGAGGAACTGGAGCAACACGATCCGGAACCCTTCTTCCGCAATGTCTCCGGCATCGTTGTCGCACCCGGTTTCGGGCCGCGCGGCACCGAGGGCAAGGTGATCGCGGCGCAGTACGCGCGCGAGCGCAACATCCCCTTCTTCGGCATTTGCTACGGCATGCACATGGCGGTCGCGGAGACGGCGCGGCACCTCGCGGGCCTCGGCGGCGCGAACAGCGTGGAGATTGACCCTGCGACGCCGAACCCGGTCGTCCATCTGATGCCCGATCAACGGTCCGTCGTGGATATGGGCGGCACGATGCGGCTGGGGCACTGGCCGTGCCATCTCGTCCCCGGCACGCGGGCGGCGGCGGCATATGACGCCGAGGTCGTGATGGAGCGGCACCGCCATCGCTACGAGATCAACAACGACTACCGGCCTATACTCGCGGAGTGCGGTCTGATCGTCTCCGGCACATCGCCGGACGAACGGCTGGTCGAGATCATGGAGCGGGTGGATCATCCGTGGTTCGTCGGCGTGCAGTTTCATCCGGAATTCCTCTCCCGCCCGACGCGGCCGCATCCGCTCTTTCTGGCGTTCGTCCACGCCGCCGCGACGACGCCGCGCGAGGGCACGCAGCAGCCACTACCTATCCAGCGCGAGCGGATCGCCGAAGCCGTGCACCACGACTGACGAAGGGGAAATTCACGCTTGCGCGGCGTGGTAGTTCCTGCTATACTGCTGCCGCTTTCAGGCGGTATGCCTGAAGATAGGATCGGGCAGGGTGGACCAAAATCAGCTTCGTCTTCTTGCGATTGCATCGCAACTTGGGTTCGGTGTCGCAGGGCCGTTGATCGTCTTTATCGTTGGCGGCATCTTTCTGGACAAGAAGGTTGGCACGTCTCCCCTGTTTCTTCTGATCGGTGTCGTCTGCGGCATGATTGGCGCGGGCTATGCGATCTTCGACTTGGTAAAAAAGCTGCCATCAGGCCGTCCACCTCCGAAAGGGCCTGACCGGTCAGCATAAGGAGCGTCCAAACGACCTGTCCAATGATGTACAGGGAGTGAACCGAGCAAAGGAGCACGGATGGGCACGGTATTCGCGATCAATATTCCGCGTGTCAGCCTCCCTGCGGAGGAACTCTTCAAGATCGGCCCGCTGGAGATCACCAACTCCAACCTGACGATGGCCGTCGTCATGGCGGCGATCCTCATATTCTTCATCCTTGTCGTCCGTAAACTTTCCATCATCCCCGGTCGCCGCCAGGCATTGGCGGAGCTGACGGTTGATGGGCTGCTTGGTTTCACGATCTCCACGGCGGGCAGCCGCTCGCTTGGCCGGAAGATCTTTCCCCTCGCCGCGACGCTCTTCATCTTCATCCTCTGCGCGAACTATTCCGGGCTGTTGCCGGGCGTCGGCAGCATCTATATCAAGAAAGATGTCGTCGTCACGCCATCCGAGCTGTCCGGCCTGACTGCCGAGCAACAGAAGCGGGTGATTAAGAAGGCGGACGGCCTCCAGTATCTCCACGATGAACAGGTGCCGATCTTCCGCTCGCCGAACGCGGACCTCAATATGACGATCGGCATGGCGCTCATTGTCGTCATCCTCGTGCAATATCTCGGAATCCGGTCGCATGGGCCAGGCGGCTATCTCAAAGAGTTATTCACCCCGGTCTTCCTCGGGCCGATTCACATCATCGGTGAAATCTCCCGTATTATCTCACTCTCCTTCCGGTTATTCGGCAACATCTTCGGTGGCGAGGTGCTCGTCACGATGATGTATGCCCTGACGTTCGTCGTTATCCCGACGGTCTTTCTCGGCCTCGAACTGCTGTTTGGCCTGATTCAGGCGCTAATTTTCACGATCCTGACGATCATCTATATTCAACTCGCTGTCGTCGGTCACGGTGATGCGCACGACGACGAAGCGGCGGAGCACGAAGACCCGAAACTCGCGGCGGCAGCGGACCATATGCCGCTCTAAGCAATCACGTCGGGACAGACCGGCGGTATGCGCCGCCGGAGCCAATATAGTGGGATGTGCGGCAGGTGGCAATGGAGCCATCGCCAGTTGGTAACTAAGGAGGGGTAGACTCGTGGCATTTGATGTAGATGCGGCAAAGCGGCTCGGTGCAGGTATTTCGATCGGCGTTGGCGCGATCGGCCCTGGCATCGGCATTGGTATCGCGGCAATGGGCGCGACGCAGGCGGTTGCCCGCAATCCAGAAGCGGTCGCGGATATCCGAACGACCTTCATCATCGGTATCGGTCTGGCGGAAGCGTGCGCGATTTACGCGTTCGTTATCGCGCTCATTCTGCTCTTCGTCTAACATGGCTGCTGCCGGATAGTGTTGGCCGCGTGCCGCACTATCCGGCGCGCTATCAAGACGATGAGCGAACGCGGAAGCGAGTATCACGCATGAGTGGATTAGGAATCCGAGTCCCTGATCTCATCTTCCAGATTATTGCCTTCATCCTGCTGGTCTGGGTGCTCAATCGCTATGCCTTCAAGCCGATTTTGAAGGTGCTCGACGAGCGGGCGACGAAGGTGCGCGAGAGTTTAGAGGCAGCGGAGCGCGCCCGCGCCGAAGTCGCGCAGGCCGAGCAGCGCAGCCTTGAGGAACTACAGACCGCCCGCGTGCAGGCACAGGAAATCGTGGCGCGTGCCCGCGAGCAGAGCGAGCAGACCATCGCGCAGTCCCGTGCCGCCGCGCGTGAAGAGGCCGAGAAAGTGAAGGCACAGTTCGAGACGCAAATACATGCCGATCAGGCACGCGCCCGCGACGAACTGCGCCACGAAGTCGCGGACCTCGCGATCCTCGCCGCCAGCCGCGTCGTGCGCCGTTCGCTCGATCCGGAGCAACACCGGCAATTGATCGAAGAGACGCTACGCGAGGCTGTGGACGGCCAGCAAGGTCGGGCGGCAGATTAGTAGCCAGTAGTCAGTGGTCAGTAATCAGTTGAAATTCGAGGCGCTTCGCGCGCTTTATATCTGACTACTGGCTACTGACTACTGGCTACGAGTGACCGAAGGGAACGACGAATGCCAGCAAATGCGGCCGCACGGCGCTACGCGCAAGCGGTCTTCGACATTGGAAAAGAGCAAAACACCCTGACGGTATGGGATGTAGATCTGCGGATTATCCGGGAAACGATCATGGCGGACCCTTCGTTGATGCGGGTACTCGGCAACCCGGAAACCTCGCCGGCGGAGCAGCAGCAACTCGTGAAGCGGCTGTTTTCTACGCCGCTCACGCCTGTCGCGTACAATTTTGTCCGGCTCCTCCTCCGCAACCGCCGGCTGACGCTGGCGCCGCAGATCCAGGAGGCGTTCGACGAAATGTATCTCGCCGAGCAGGGCATCGCCTATGCGGACGTGACGACGGCGATCCCGCTCGATCCGGCGGAAGAGGCGCGCGTCGCGGAATCGCTGACGCGCTTCACCGGCAAGACGATCAAATTGCGCACGCATGTTGATCCCGAAATCATCGGCGGTATCCTCGCCCGCGTGGGCGATCAGTTGATAGATGGCACTGTGACCTCACAGCTCCGCCAACTCAAGAACCGCCTCGACGCGGTCTAACAGCAGTGGAGGTTTCTCATGGCCGTACGTTCCGCGGAAATCCGCGACATTATCAAGCAGGAAATCGAGGGCTTCGATCAAGAAGCGACCGTGACAAACATCGGCACGGTGATTGACGTTGGCGATGGTATCGCCCGCGTCTATGGCCTCTCGGACGTGCAGGCGAGCGAACTCGTCGAGTTCACACCTTCGACCGGCGAGACGATCGTCGGAATGGCGCTCAATCTCGAAGAGGACAATGTCGGCGTCATCATCTTCGGTGACTACACCGTCATCGAAGAAGGGACGACCGTCCGCACGACGGGCCGGATCGCGGAAGTGCCGGTCGGCGATGCGCTGTTCGGGCGCGTCGTGAATGCCATCGGTCAGCCGATTGACGATAAAGGCCCGATCAAGACGGATAAGTTCCGCCCCATCGAGCGCATCGCCCCCGGTGTGATCACCCGCAAGTCCGTGAGCACCCCTGTCCAGACGGGCGTCAAGGCGATTGACGCGATCATCCCGATTGGTCGCGGCCAGCGCGAGCTGATTATCGGTGACCGGCAGACGGGCAAGACGGCCGTCTGCCTCGACACGATCATCAACCAGAAGGGTAAAGACCTCTGGTGCATCTACGTCGCTATCGGTCAGAAGCAATCCCAGATTGCCCAGGTCGTCGCGACGCTCGAACGGCACGGCGCGATGGAGTTCACGACGGTCGTCGCCGCCAGCGCCTCCGATCCCGCGCCGCTCTGGTACATCGCCCCGTACGCGGGCTGCGCCATCGGCGAGGAAGTGATGGAGTCCGGCCGCGACGCCCTCATTATTTATGACGATCTCTCCAAGCACGCATGGGCGTATCGCCAGGTGTCGCTCCTGCTTCGCCGCCCGCCGGGCCGCGAGGCGTATCCCGGCGATGTCTTCTATCTGCATTCCCGTCTGCTCGAACGTGCCGCTCGCCTCAATGAGGACTACGGAGGCGGCTCATTGACCGCGCTGCCAATCATCGAGACGCAGGCGAACGACATCTCCGCGTATATCCCAACGAATGTCATCTCCATCACGGACGGCCAGATTTTCCTCGAAACGGACCTCTTCAATGCCGGTGTCCGGCCCGCCGTGAACGTCGGCCTCTCAGTGTCGCGCGTCGGCTCGTCGGCGCAGACGCGGGCGATGAAGCGCGTCGCCGGGACGATGAAGTCCGAACTGGCGCAGTTCCGCGAGCTGGCGGCCTTCGCGCAATTCTCCTCCGACCTCGACCGCTCGACGCGGGCGCAGATTGACCGTGGCCAGCGCCTCACGGAACTGCTGAAGCAACCGCAGTACGCGCCGGTATCGCTGGAGAATCAGGTTGTCGCGATTTTCGCCGGGACAAACGGCATGCTTGACGATGTGCCGGTGCCACAGGTGCGCGAGTTCGAGCGGCAACTGCTCGAATTCATGGGGACGCAGCATCCGGAAATCCTCAAGACGATTGCCGATTCCAAGGACCTGACGAAGGAGACCGAGCAAGCGCTCCGTACAGCGATTGAAGAGTTCAAGCGCGGTTCGACGTTCGCGCAACCGGCCACCGGTCGTGCGGTCGCGGCGAGTTAGGGGAGTGAGCGATGCCTAGCGAACGCGACATCCGGACGCGCATCCGCTCCGTCCGCAATGTCTCCCAGATCACCCGCGCGATGGAGATGGTCGCCGCATCGAAAATGCGGCGCGCGCACCAGCGGGTCGGTGCGAGCCGCCCCTACAGCGAGCGATTGCGCGCGATGCTCGCCGATGTCGCCGCGGCGGCGAGTGGCGCGGAGGCGCGGGAATATCCGCTGTTGCGCCAGCGCCCAATGCGCCGCGTCGAGGTGATCCTCGTCACGGGGGAGCGCGGCCTTGCGGGGAGCCTCAACTCGAACATCATCCGGCGCGCGTCGCGCTTCCTCGTTGATGAGATGGAGTCCCAGCATATTGACGCCCAACTGATCACGGTCGGGCGCAAGGGGCGCGATTTCATGCGCCGCTATCAGCGTGAAATCGCCGCCGAGTTTATCGCCATCGGCGACCGACCGACCCTCTCGGATGTCACGCCCATCGCGCGGATCGCGATGGACGATTACATTAATGAGCGCGTGGATGCGGTCTACATCGCCTACACGCGCTATGTCAACACGCTGACCCAGCGGCCCGAGCTGGTGAAAATCCTGCCTATCGAGCCGCCGGAAGAACAGGCGAAGGGCGCGCACAGCGAGTATCTGTTCGAGCCGAGCGCGGAGGCCGTCCTGCAACAGATATTGCCGCGCTTCGTGGAAATCTCGGTCTATCAGGCAATTCTC
>JAICJW010000312.1 GCA_025928215.1 Chloroflexia bacterium
AGCATACGGAACCGGGTTGCGAGACCTGGCAGAACTGCCGCTATCTCGTCTGGGGTCTGGGAAACAGTCAGTGGAACGCCTTCCTCGCCTTCCCGCGCTATGTCCAGCAGCGGCTTGCAGAACTCGGGGGAACGCCGCTGGGAAAATTCGCATTCGGCGATGTCGGCTCTCCCATGTGGGAGGAAACCCACACTGCCTGGAATGACCGGACCTGGCCCGCGCTGATTGAACTGTCCGGAGCAGAACCGAGCGAAGCTGCGGCCGCCCGCATCGCCGCCGAGCAGGCTGCGGACGAGGCATTGACCGCCACCGACTCGGATTCCGCCATGGCGCTTTCGCTGAACGGACAGATCGTCGCCCCGACCATTATGACGAATGCTGTGGGCATCAGGACGATCGAGGTTCGCGCCCTCGTCTGTCGGGAGTTGCAGGCGCCGGAGTCCGCATCCCGGACACGCCATCTGGAAATCAGCTTGCCGACAGACTTCCGGTACACCGCCGGCGATCACCTCGGCGTCTGCCCAAAAAACGACGAAGACGTGGTGGAGAAGCTCGCGCACCACCTGGGAGCCGCCCTGGATGGCGTATTTTCCGTGCCGAAGAGCATGAAGGTGCGCGCTGTGCCCAAGGGCGTCCCCCTCCAGGTACGAAACGTCCTCACCTCTCTGGTTGATATCACTTCGATGCCGACCCTGCCATTGATCGAGTTGCTGCTCGCCAAGGTGCTCGAGCCGGACGAGCGGCAGCGACTGGAGGAGGTCAAGAACATTCTCGCGCTTCCTGATGGCCCCGCCTCCCCGCTGCGCGCCGCGATCTTCGCGGGCGGCTACCATGTGCTGCACCTTCTCAATGAGTTCCGGTCCTGCGCGATCAATATCTTCGAGTTCCTACAGGTCGCGCAGCCGCTGCGGCCCCGCTACTACTCAACCAGTTCGAGCCCGCGCATTCACGGCGCCGCGACGGCACATGTCTCGGTCGGCTCGCACACCCTCCCCGTACCGGGAATGCCCGGTCGCACGTTCCGGGGGATGAGTTCCCACTACGTGCATAGCCTGCGCGAGGGCGACCGCATCAATGTGTTCCTCGACCGTGCGGAGGGATTTCACCTGCAGGAGGACGTGACGAAGCCGATGATCTTCGTGTCGGCAGGCACGGGATATGCCCCGATGCGGGCCTTTCTCTGGGAGCGGCTGGCAATGAAGCGCGACGGCGTTATACTGGCGCCGTCCGTGCTCTTCAACGGTATCCGATCCAGCAAGCTCGACTACATCTACCGCGACGAGATCGAGATGCTCGTCACGGAGGGAGTGTTGGATCACCTGCATGTGGCGATGTCACGCGAGGTGCCCGGCAAGCGCGAGTACGTGCAGCACCGGATCGCCGCGCAGGGCGCACTGGTCTGGAATCTCGTCCAGGAGGGCGCGTACATCTATGTGTGCGGCTCCCAGGCCGTACGCGACGATGTCCGGGCAAGCTTCGTCAAGACATTCGCCACCTGGGGCGCACTAACAATGGAAGAGGCCGAAGCCTACATGGCACGGCTGGAGAGCGCGGAGCGCTACCGCCCCGACGTGTGGGGCTAAGGAGATTCGATGGACCTCGCCGCCTTGATCCTCACGCTCGGGGCCCTGGTGATGTTCGTGTTCGCGGCAAGCGGTCGCGAACTCCGGCACTTCAACGAGATCGCGCTGGGGCTTGTCCTTCTCACTGCCGCGCTCATCTGTCAGTTCACCGCGATTACGAACGTCCACGTCGGGCGATGATCATATTACCTATATGGAGTCGATTGACGAAACGTCAACGAAAGGACGCGAAGCCCGCGGTACCGGTCACAAGGGCCGGAATCCTCCGTGCTCGACGCGCTTCTTCTGCCGCCAGATGTCGTCATCCGTCAGATTGATAGGGTTCCAGTGGATCAGCGCGACGGGGAGAATCGAGAGACCTTCGCGGGTACAACCCCCAACAGACCGCTGCGTCGCGTGGCCTTCTCAGTGGGGAAAGGCTATACTCCGCACGATCTCGCCGCAGCGTATTCGGTGCAAGAGGAGCAGACACGATGTCCATTGAGACAAACAAAGCTGTCGTCCGTCGCTACCTCGAAGTGATGATCAACGGTGGTGATACGAGTATCGCGGACGAGCTCTTTGTTGCCGACTACGTCAATCACACCGCAGGGAGTGGCATTAGCACCGGCGCCGAAGGGATGGCACGCAGCATTCGCGCCGTCAAGACGGCCTTTCCTGACTGGCATGTCCGCATCGATGCACTGGTCGCCGAAGGTGGGATGGTGGTGGATCGCTTCACGATCAGCGCCACACACACCGGCTCGGTCAATGGCATCGCTCCCACGGGACAAAAGATCGACGCGCTCGGGATGCACATGTGGCGACTCACGAACGGCAAACTGGCCGAGGGCTGGTATCTGACCGATGCGATGCCGATGGTGGCAGAGGCGCTCGTTCCATCGCCGTAGTCACCGGATCGAGGAGCGCGTCCCCGCTGGGAGATTGTCCAGTTGGGGTACACTCCGTCCCGCCCGGACTTGAGCAGGCGCTCGACTATCTCCGTGAAGGGAACGTGTTGGTGGTGTGGCGGCTCGGCCGACTCGGGCGCTCCTTGAAGTATCTCATCGAGGTGATCACCCGCCTCAACGAGCGGGGGGTCGGCTGCCGCTCGCTCACCGAGCAGATCGACACCACCAGCGGGGCAAGCTGATCTTCCACGTCTTCGGGGCCCTGGCAGAGTTCGAGCGGGACATCATCCGCGGGCGGACCCAGGCCGGATTAGCGGCGGCGCGGGCGCGGGGGGCGGCTGGGGGGGCGGCCGCGGAAGCTGGGCACGCCGACCAAGATGACGATGGCGAAGAATCTCTACGCCGACCGCTCGCACAGCATCGCGGACATCTGCAAGAGCTTGGGCATCTCACGCGCCACGATCTGCCGTCTTCTATCGTGTTTGGCTCGGTGTGTGACAGGGGGAGGATTTTGCCTTCGCAGGCTTGCTGGCGTGCCCCCACCGCTTCATCGTTATTGCAGAGGCGCTTACTTCCATCGGTACACATGCACCGCGATATACATGGCGAGCATCCCAAGCCCGAAGCCAAAACCCACCAATGCGAACTTCTGGAAGCGTGCCCTGTCGCCCAAGAACCACATGACGCCAAGGATCACCGCCCACACGACAGCGACTGCGATGACGTATCTAGAGAGCGGGGGCTTGTTCATAGGTGCAGTATAGCACAAAAGAATACGTCGTCTTCATGCGCGACAGCGTAGGGATCACCGGGATTCGTGCTTCAACCAACCACGCTCCCTCCGGTCGGCGCGATGACACCGCGCGCAGCAGCCCCGCACTGCAAACATCCCGTAAAGTGGCACATGGTCGTCCAGTCGTCGGCCTCCTCGCTAACTGTCACTCGCCGCGTCGATGGCCGACGCTCCGTGTCGAGCCGCTCGTGCAGCCACGACCAACGCCGGGGCCGGCACCGCAGCGCAAAGAGTGCGTCAGATAAAATGAGTCAAGTTGTATTAGAGGTATTGACACGCCACCCACTCTTGTGGTAATTAATTGCCAAGACCACGAGCGCCCGGACACCGAATTGGCGGTTGGTGTCCCAGCTCTGGATCGGATGCTTCGGTATTCGTGATGGAGGTGTGAACCATGGTTGCGTTCAGTTCGTTCGGTGAACCCCTGTTGTTGCGTGATGCTGTCCAGCGACTCTTTGAGGACAGCTTCGTCCGTCCCTCCTCGGGAGACGGTAATGGCGCGAATCGCCCCGGCAGCCAAGCCGGGACCCTACCCATCGACCTCAACGGCAGCACCGACCACTTCATTATTCGCACGATGCTCCCTGGCGTGAAGCCAGAGGATGTGGATATCACCTGCCAGGAGAGCACGATTACGATCCGGGCGACGGTGACGCCGGTCGAGCAGGGGGAGGATGTCACCCCGCTGGTGCGCGAGTTAGGCGTCGGCACGTTCGCGCGCACGATTCGGTTGCCCGACCCGATTGACGCGGACCGGGTGGAGACGACACTGGTGGACGGCATTCTGACCCTGACGCTGCCGAAGGCGGAATGGTCCAAGCCGAAGAAGATCGCCGTCGGGTCGGCGGGAGCGCCGAAGCAGTCGGCAATGCGGGCGACGGTCAACGCCCACTGACGTCGCAGGTCGAAGGGGTGGGGGTCGGCCCTCACCCCTTCGGAGGAGGGGTTAAGATGGTCGGATACATCGCGCTGCTCAGTTGGGATGCGCCTGCCCGTGTGCGCTCACCCCGGCGCGAGCGAACGCGGCGACGGCTGATCGAACGGGCGTTGGGCGCGTGGCGTGGCATGCTGCGGCCACCTCGACTCGGTACAGCGTGACCGCCGACGATGACAGCGCGCAAGCGGCCGCACCGGGCGGCACAACAAGTGATCGCCTTCTGCAAGTACGGTGAGACGGCGCAGCAAGCGCTCGCCAACATCGCCGTTGCGATCAATGAATACACGCACGGAGACGATCGGGCCCTTGCGGTCGAGACGATGAGCCACACGGTGACGCAACTCGCCGAGCCAATCCCGCCGGTACCCGGCATCGGGGATCCGGGTGCGGGGTATTTCGTCGTCACCGTGCTGATCACCTTCCGCTCTCTCAGCACGGAGGAGGCGGACGGCGACACGCCCCGTTGATCAGACGGTTCTGCGCGCCGGTGTCTCGGAAGCGCTCGATCATGCTATCACCATCCTGCATTTGCCGATCACGGAGTGAACGCTCGCTCCGATTGTCAGAAAGAGCGGCCCCACCAAGCCCATGCTCCCGGACCTCGCGGCAACCTTCTTGCAAATCGCCTTGGGCTGCCATTCTCGCCGGACGCGGAGGGAAGCCTGTGGCAACGATCCTGGTTGCGGACGACGAATCGCCGATCGTCGCTTTGCTGCGCGATCTGCTCGAAAGTGAAGGACATACCGTGCTCGCGGCCCATAACGGCCAGGAGGCATTAGCGCTCGCCCGCGGGGAGCACCCCGACCTCGTCCTCAGCGACGTGATGATGCCGCTGCTGGACGGCGTGCAGCTCGCCCGCATGCTGCGCGAGGAACCGGTCACGCCGGGGCTGGTCGTGATCCTGATGAGCGCCGCCCAGCCACCGGATCTGCAGGCGGTGGGCGCGGCCGCCTTCCTCGCCAAGCCCTTCGATCTCGACGCGGTCAACCGCCTGGTCGCCCGGCACCTCGCCGGCTGATCGCACACCCCGGCGCATTCTGCTACGATGTGGCACCGTCGCGCGGACAGCGCCGATCACGGGAAATGGGGAGTACGCTGCTATGCCGAACACATCGCCCACAGGCGTGCCCAACCTCGACGAGATCCTCGGCGGCGGGATGCCGAACCGCGCCATGGTCCTGATCATCGGCGTCCCCGGCACCGGCAAGACGATCCTCGCCGAGCAGATCGCCGTCCACCACGCCCG
>JAICJW010000114.1 GCA_025928215.1 Chloroflexia bacterium
AGATCTCGCGCTCGTGATCGGTGATAATCCCGCGCAGTCCGTGCCGGTAATCTTCGTCCGCAAGCCGGACGGCAGCGTTGGTTGGGCCAGTATCAGCCTGCGGCTGATCCCGAAAGTGGGATAGACGTTTTGGACTGCGTCACATGATGTTGGCTCTTCCGCGATCGGCGTGAATAGGCACATTCCCTTCTACACTCCTTCGCGAAGCCGAAGTCGGTGCGAAGGAGTGCAGAGAAACCCCGAACGATTCACCGCGAATGCGCAAGAGCCAGCCTCATACGACGCGGTGTGGCCCCGGCACCGCGTAGACGCATCGCACGGACAGTTTGTGTGCGCTCGCAGCCCTGCAGCGATTCTCCGGCTTGCAGGGCTGGAATCGTCCATGTTTGACCAGCTGCCGGCGCAGCATGCGCCGTAACGAGGAAGGGTATCAGTCCTCGACTTGCTCGAACGCGATCTCCTGGGCGCCTTCCCAGAGGACACGGCGGCCGAGCTCCTTCAATTGCTCGCGTCCCTCGATGATCGTCAGGAAGTGGTTACCGGCCAACTGGCCCATCTTGCTGGCAAAGAGCGTGTTGCCGTACGGAAAGAGGATTTCCGTCTCGCTGTAGCCGCCGGGATAGAGGAGGATTTCGCCGGGGGCGGGGTGGCTCGTATGGTTCTCGAAACCAACCCCAGCATCGAAATCGCCGAGCGGAATCCACGCCGCCTCGCCGCTCCAGCGCGCCTGAATGATTTTGTTGCGGAAGGGCAGGAATATCCCGAATGCCGCGCAGGTCTTCGGTGCCGCCTCTTCCTCCATTCGTGCCACGAATACCAGCGACCCGACCGTGATGCGCAGCGTCGTCATGGCTCCTCCCTTGAAAACGATTGAACCGCGGAGGCGCAAAGGCGAAGGTTAGGAAACGAAGGCGAAGGTATCGAGGAACTGTTTCGCCTGCGCGAAGACGGCGTCGAAGTCTTGCGGGGCAGCGGCGATCAAGAAGCCGTATGCCGTTGTCCCCTTCATGACGACGATGATGGCGGCACGGAGATTCGTCGTGCCATCCTGGCCGGTAAAATCGAAGCGACGCGCGGGCAGACCGGCAACAGTCGTCTGCTGGATACCGCCCTGCACATCCTGATAGTTCGTCACAGTCTGCTTGATGCTGTCCATCGTGCCAGTGG
Organism: Chloroflexia bacterium; assembly: GCA_025928215.1. Classification (GTDB taxonomy): domain Bacteria; phylum Chloroflexota; class Chloroflexia; order Thermomicrobiales; family JALYUS01; genus JALYUS01. Next base: position 1,168 of record JAICJW010000114.1, read on the forward strand.
CGTAGTCATCAATCGTGATGCCCGTGCCGACTTCCTCCGCCGCGATCTGAAACGCGCCGCGCAGCGCGGACGAGGGCGCGGCCTCGAAATCAATGCCCGAACTGGCTGCCTGCACCTGCCAGCCCTGCGGGACGGTAAGCGTGAACCGCCCTTGCGGGTCGGTGTACTTATTGCCGACCAATCCCGCCGGTGTACCCGTGCTCCCCGCGCTAATCACCGTGCCGCGCGGCGTCCCGGCCGCGGAGGTGCCGCCGCTCGCAGCGCTCCGCGGCGTCGGAGCCGGCCCACCGGACGGGCCGACCGGAAATGTTGCGAAGGCGAAGCCACCCTTCCCGCCCGCGACGCTCGTTCCCGGATTCGCGGCGGAGGAGGTTCCGGCGCTCGCACTCTGGCCACCACTGGCGAACGCGGTGACCGTCGCGGCGTCGTTGGCGTCCGCAGTACGTGCCGACGCCGTCTTGTCGGCAGTGCTGGCGCCGTTACCGCCGCATGCGACGAGCAGCAGGGCGATCATTAAACCCGGAAATGTAGATGCCACTCGCCGTTTCATGCGCCCTCACGTTACCCTTGTAGCCGCACTCCATAGTGTACACGAGAGAGGGCAATGGTGCATCTCAGCCGCTCATCCGCGCGAGGCCCGCCTCGGTGTATGCGACGAGGGCGGCAAGAAAAGCATCCCGTTCCGGGAGGTCACCCGCGAAGGTGCAACCGCTCGCCATGACATGCCCGCCGCCGCCATACTGCCGCGCGAAAGCCGCAACATCCACCGCCGGGGTTGTGGAGCGCAGGCTGGCCCGCCAACTCCCCTGCCCCTGATAGAAGATGGCCGCCGCGCCGACGCCGCGCGTGCCGACGAGCCAGTTGATGACCCCCTCGCCATCCGATTCGTCCGCGCCCGTCTCCATCAGCACGGCGGGCGTCACTTCCGTCCAGAGGACGTGTTCGATCCACGCCGCCCGGCCAAGCAGCGCGCCCCAGATGGCGACGCTCCCCGGCGTCTTCCGGCGGCGCAGGCCATCCATGACACCGGCATAGTCCGCGCCCGCATCGCAAAGCGCGGCGAGCGTCTCGAAGGTCGGCGCGCCGTTCCCCTCTACACGCATGAACGAACTGCTGTCCGAACTCATGCCGGTGAGGAGGAGCGTCGCCAGGCGCGGCGTCAGCGGAACGCCCCACTGCCCGCAGAGGCGGACGATCAGCGAATCTGCCGCGATCACGCTCGTATCAATGAAGCGGGCGAGCGCCGGTTCCTCACCACGCGGTACGTGGTGATCCACGATGATCGTCGGCACGCGGGCAAAAAGGTCCTTGTACGCCTCGTAGAGTGGCCCGAAGCGGCGCACTTCCGGCACATCGGGCGCGATAATGAGGTCCACATCGTCGAGTGGGAGCGGCACGCCGGTATAGCGCGCCATCGTCTCCACACCGGGGATGAAATCGAGGGTCGGCGGCATTTTCCCGTCCGGGATGCAGGTCGTCACCCGTACCGCCGGGTTGGCGGCGCGCGCGATCTCCGCCATCGCCAGCGCGGACGAGATGCCGTCGCCATCCGTGTTGACATGCGTCGGGATGAGCACGTGCGTCGCGCCCGCCATCGCTTCCCATGCACGCCGCAAATCCGCCTCGTTCCAGGTCGGGCCGGAACGCGACGAAGGACTGCGGAGTGCGGGTGCCCTTTGGGCGGCATGAGGGCTGAGTTGGGTAGTCGCCGCTCCAACATTTTCCCCATGGCTCATTGGTCGTTGCTCGTTGCTCAATGCCCGCTCCCCTCTCAGTCCTCAGTCCTTCGTTTCTTCGCGCGTGGATTGGGCTTCCCTTCCGGTTCCGGCGCTTCCTCTTCGATATGGGGCGGGTTAATTTCTCGCTCGTGCTCGACTTCGTTCAGCGCGCGCAGCACCGCCGCGCCCGCTTCGAGCGACGCGTCCGGGCGAAAATCGAGTTCCGGCACGGAGCGGAAGGTGATACGCGGCGCGAGTAGGTGCCGCAAGTGCCGCGCATGCCGCCGCAGGGTTTCGACTGCAGCGTCCCGCTCCTTATCGCCGCCGAGTGTGCTGATGTAGACGCGTGCATGCCGCAAATCAGGGCTGGTCTGCACCTCGGTCACGCTGACGAGTTTGAGGCGCAACTCATCCCGCTCCTCCCGGATGAGATTCGCGATCTCATTGCGCAGGAAATCATTGACCTGCTCGATACGCCGACTCGACTTAACCATCTCTCCCCCTCCGGGGAAGGACGAAGGACTGAGGACGAAGGACTAAGTGGGAGGAATGAATCCCATACTTAGTCCTTCGTCCGTCGTCCTTCGTCCTTCTCGCTACGCGAGCCGTGCCGCGATTTGCTCTTTGCGATAGAACTCGAGCGTATCGCCGACATCGTACTCGTTGAAGCCGTCGAGGGAGAGGCCGCATTCGTAGCCCGCCTGCACCTCGCGCGCGTCGTCCTTCATGCGCTTGAGCGTCGTCACGGTGCCGTCGTGGATCACCGCGCCATTGCGCAAGACGCGCACGCGGTCGTTGCGCCGGATCACGCCATCGGTGACGTAGAGGCCCGCCGCGACGATCTTGTTCGGCAGTTTGAACAGTTCGCGCACATCGGCGTAACCGTCGGTTGTCTCCTGCTCGATCGGATCGAGCATGCCGGTCATCGCCGCCTTGACATCATCCACAAGGTGATAGATGACATCGTAGAAACGGATATCCACACCGCGCGAGTCGGCGGCGCGCTTGCCCGCCACATCCGGGCGGACGTTGTAGCCAACGATGATCGCCTGCGACGCCGAGGCGAGCGAGACATCAGACTCGCCAATCGCGCCGACACCCGTGTGAATGATGTTGATCTGGACGGACGGGTCGTCGAGTTTGTTGAGCGCATTCTGGATAGCGCCGAGCGATCCTTGCTCCGCTGCCTTGAGAATCAGCCGCAGTTCCTTCGTACCGCCGGTCTGCACATTGCGGAGCGCATTTTCGAGGCTCAGACGCACATCCGAGAAGGAGGACGCCTGCCGCTCCAAACGCCGCTGCTCCGCCACCGTGCGCGCCTCGCGGTCGTCCGCGTAGGCTTGGAGGATGTCGCCCGCTTCCGGAACGTCATCGAGGCCGGTGATCTCCACCGGCATCGAGGGAAGCGCGCGGCGCACCTTGCGCCCGTGATCGTCCTGCATCGCCTTGATGCGGCCATAGATCGTGCCGACCACGACGCTGTCCCGCAAATTGAGCGTGCCGTTCTGAATCAGCACCGTCGCGGTGACGCCGCGTGACGGGTCACGGTTCGTCTCAATAATCACGCCGGTCGCGGGGACGTGGGGATTCGCCCTCAGTTCGGCGATGTCCGCGACGAGCAGAATCGTATCGAGCAAGTCGTCAATGCCGAGCTTCTCCTTCGCGGAGACCTCGACGGTCGGCGTGTCGCCCCCGTAATCCTCCGGGATGACCTCCGCCTCACTCAGTTGCACCTTGACGCGATCCACGTTCGCACCGACGGCGTCAATCTTGTTGATCGCGACGATGATTGGCACATTCGCCGCCTTCGCGTGCGCGATGGCTTCGAGCGTCTGCGGCTTCACGCCGTCATCCGCCGCGACGACAAGGACGGCAATATCAGTGGCGCGCGCGCCGCGGGCACGCATGGCGGTGAAGGCCTCGTGACCGGGGGTATCGAGGAAGGAAATCTTCCGCCCCTGCACCTCGACCTGATAGGCACCGATGCGCTGCGTGATCCCGCCTGCCTCGCCCTCCGCGACCTTCGTTTCGCGGATCGCATCCAGCAGTTTCGTCTTGCCGTGATCCACATGCCCCATGATCGTGACGATCGGCGGGCGGGTGTCCGTTCCCTCAGTGGCACGGTTATCCGTGGCGGCGATGATGCCATCGGCATCCGTTGCCTGCTCGGCGGGCGCAACCTCGATTTCGAGCGCGGCACCGACCTTTTCGGCGGTCGCGTAGTCAATCTGTTGGTTGATGTTGGCGAAGACGCCCACACCTATGAGCGCCTTGATAATTTCCGTCGGCGAGAGCATCAGCCGTTCGGAGAGATCACCGACGCTGATCACGGCGGGCAGCACGACCGGCTCTTCGGGGCGCACCGGCCCCCGGCGTACCTGCGCGATCCGCTCCCCCGCGACACCGGTGTTCGGGCCACGACTACCGGGCCGGCCACCGCCGGGACGTCCGCCGCCGGGGCGGGGGCCACCGCCCGTACGGGACGGTCCCGGTCGAAATCCACCACGAGGAGGTTTTCCTGGCATCTGCATTGCTCCTTCTCCCCACACCATCGTGGGGGCGATATTCAGGGCTGAGGACTGAGGACTTAGTGATTCGCGTCTTAGTGAATCGCGTCTTAGTCCTAAGTTCTAAGTCCTTCGTCCTCATTGCTCACCGGAAGGGTTTCGGCGTACGCCTGGAGCGTCGCCATGTCTTCCGGATTGATTGCTACTTTCAGTGCGCGACCGAGGATCGTACCCGCGAGGGCGCGTTCCCAGATCGCGCGGTCGGCGGTGAGATACGCTCCCCGACCATTCTTCTTGCCGGTCGGGTCCAGCTCAACACGTCCTTCGGGCGTGCGGACGATGCGGATCAGTCCGCGCTTGTCGTCGGTTTGCCGCGTGACGATGCAGGTACGTTGTGGGATGTGGCGAGGCTTCAGTCCCTTGCGTTTCTTGCGTGGGGAATTGCCCGCTCCCCCCCCGCCCAGAGGGCGCCCGCCTCCCGACACGGGCGGGGGAGTTTGGGTAGTAGTGACCTCATCAGTCAAATTCCCCTCTTCCGCTCTGGCGGGGGAGGGATTAGGGGTGGGGGCTATATGCATCGCCTCAGCGGTCATAGGAGTCTCCTTCCGCTCAGGCGTCAATCATGATGTACCGCGTAGGTGGCGATCTGATTCTCCGCTTCGTCCGTGACGATCACCTGATCGCCTTCCTGGCGGGCGACGACGCGGCCACCGATGTAGTTCGCGGCGAGCGGGCCGTAGAATTCGCCATTGAAGGTGAACGTGCCGTCGCCGCGCACGATGCGGGACTGCCCGGCCGTCGAACCGGTCGGCGCGGCAATCGCCCCAACCATTGCCGGCGCCGGCGCGACGCTATCGGTCAACGAGAGCGGTGTGCCGTCCATTGAAAAGGCGGCGACGAGACTGCGCTCGTAGAAGACATCCAGGCGGTCAGGCATCTGCTCGACATCCACGCTGCGGCCGATCAACTCCTCCGGCAACGGACCAAAGGTACGGTCATCCATGATAATGGTGCCATCACCGAGCACCATCGTCGGGCGGCGGCCGAGCGAGATGAAGGCATCGGGCAACTCGGCGAGCGCGGCGGCACGCGCCTTGTCAATGAGGTCGTCACCCTGCGCCTTGAGCGCCTCGGTATCCTTGACGTCAATCTTCCAATGCGTCAGTTTGTAGGCGAGACGGGCATTCTGCCCCTCCTTACCGATGGCGAGGCTCATCTGGTCCGTCGGGACGATCACACGGGCGATCTTGTCCGCATCGTCGAGATTGACGGAGAGCACCTTCGCGGGGGAGAGCGCCTTCGTAATGAAGGTCGCGGTGTCGCTGCTCCATTCCACCACATCAATCTTCTCGCCGTAGAGTTCCGTGACGATATTCTGGATGCGTACGCCGCGCACGCCGACGCACGAGCCAACCGGATCCACATTGTCCTGTGTCGCGATCACGGCGACTTTCGTCCGCAGCCCCGCTTCGCGCGCGATCGCCTTGATTTCGACCGCGCCGGAGTAGATTTCCGGCACCTCGATCTCGAATAGGCGCTTGACGACATCCGGGTGCGCGCGGGAGACGATCAATTGCGGCCCCTTGTCCGTCGAAGAGTTCACTTCGAGCAGCAGGACTTTCAGCCGCTGGGCATTGCGGTATCGTTCGGCGGGGACCTGCTCGCGCACGGGCATCACTGCCTCGGCCTTGCCGAGGTCCACGATCACCGCCTTATTATCCGCCCGCTGGACGACACCGTTGATCAGTTCGCCGACACGGTCACGGTACTCGTTATAGACGCGCTCGCGCTCGGACTCGCGAATCTTCTGCATCACGACTTGCTTCGCCGTCTGCGCCGCGATCCGCCCGAAATCTTTCGGCGTATCATCCACCGCAACGACGCGGCCAATCGCGCCATTCTCCGGGTCAATCCGCCGCGCCTCGCTGACGCCCATCTGTCGCTGCGGGTCCTCGACCTCGCTGTCCGCGACGACGTCCTTATCCACCACAATCGTGATCGCGCCCGTATCCGGGTGCAGTTCAACGCGGACGTTATCGTCTTCCTCGATGCCACGCGCCTTCTTGTAGACAGTCTTCAGCGCATGTTCGACCGCTCCGGTCACAACCTCACGCGGCATATTCCGCTCGGCGGCCAACTCCGCAATCGCGGTATAGAGATCACTTTTCATCGCTGGTTATTCCTTCCATTCCGGACGGTATCGGTGCTGTTCCGTCCGCTGCGTATTCCCTTGCCCGCGCGGTATACGCGTGGGTGGTTCCCTAGCGCTGACGGCAGGGGACCCTCAGCGCACAGACCGCGCTCCCCTGCTCTTACGCATGAAAAACGTGGGTGTGAGAACCCACGTTGCCGTCCGCGCACGAGTTCATCCGGTAGTATACCGCGCTTTTTCAGTCACCGCAAGGGCATGATGGCCTCACACATCGCCCCATCAAGAGGGAGGGCCTTGCAAGAATTTTACAAATTCGTCGCGCATCCCTATACTCCCCGGTGGGGAAGCTGCACGGATGGGGTTTTACTGAACAGGTTATATGATGACGCGCCCATACCATATCGGGGGGCTTTGCTTGTGACTGCCGAATCGTTCGGAAGCCGCGATGTGGCCGGCAGAAACCATGCCAACCGTGGCCTTCCCACGGTGATCCTATCGGGCGTGCATCGCGTCAGTGTCGTGTGGTGGCAACGCGCGCGGCATATCGCGGTGTTTGCGTTCTTTCTTGCCATCGCGGCGTGGTGGCTGCGCCCGCTGACATGGCGTTTGGGCAGCCAGGTCACGAGTACGGGCGATCCGCTCATCACCGCATGGCGGCTTGTGTGGCCCGTTCAATGGCTCCTCGAACGGCCCGCGCCATTCCTCGACAGCAACGTGCTCTATCCGGCATCGGCGGCATTCGCCCGCGATGAACTGACGCTGGGGCAGACACTGTTCGCCGGGCCGATCTACGCGCTGAGTCGCAATGCCCTCCTCGCGCATAACATCACGATCCTTTTCACCATCGCGCTCTCCGGTTTCACGACCTACTGGGTTATCTGGCGATTGCTCCATCATCGCCCGGCGGCGCTGATCGCCGGCATCATCATCGCGATCGCTCCGTATCATCTCGCACAAATTGACCATGCGGGCCTACTGGCGGTGCAATGGTTGCCGCTCGTGCTCTATTTCCTCGACCGCACGCTCCGCTATCGGCGCGGGCGAGACGCGCTTTTGCTCGGTGCGTTCGCCTTCCTGCAGGCAATCGCCGCCGGATATTACGCGTATGTCACGGCGTTCCTGATTCTGGCCTATCTCGGCTATTGCTGCGTCATGGAGCGGCGGTTGCTCACGGCGCGCGGGCTTCTGCATGCGGGCGCGGCGCTCGCGATCGCGATGGTGCTGCTGGTGCCCATCGCCGTGCCATTCTGGCACGTCGCGGCGGCGGCGGGCTTCGCGCGGTCGCCCACCGCCGTCGAAGTATGGTCCGCGAAGCCACGGATGTGGGCCGCCGCGACGCCGGACAACCTGCTCTACGGGCGGTTTTCGCGGCGCTACTCGCTCACATGGCACGATGAGGTCTTCCTCTTTCCCGGGCTGATCGCGCTCGCCCTCGGCGGGGTCGCGCTGTCTGGGCACCGCCGCATGCGTTTCCGCGCGGCGGCGCTCGTGCTGGCGCTCGTCGGCTTTATCCTTTCGCTCGGGCCGGTGCTGGATCTCAAGCGGATCGGCGGGGGCAGGGTGCCGCTCCCGTATGCCGCGCTCTACCGCTTCGTACCTGGCATGGACGCCCTCCGCGCGCCGCTCCGCATCGCGCCACTGACGATGCTCGGCCTCGCGCTCCTCGCGGCAATCGGCTGGAAACGACTGGCGATCGGCATGCGACGGCGCCACTGGTCGCGCGCTGCCACGTACGGCGTGACGCTTGCAGTAATGGCCGGTATGCTGGGGGAATACGCGACCGCGCCCATTCCAACGGTCGCTGTTCCGCAACTTGATCCCGCCTTCACGCCAATCACGCAGTGGCTCGCAACGCAGCCGCCCAGTATTGTGCTGATGCTCCCGAACCCGCGTGCCGCCGTCGCGATGACGCTGGCAACGGCCACGCGACATCGCTTCGTCAATGGCGAAGCGGAGGTGCGGCCACCGACCCGCCGCGCGTTATTCCAGCGCCTCAGCGCCTTTCCCGACCGGCAGAGCATCACCGCGCTCGAAATGCTCGGCGTGGACCTCGTCATCCTCGATCGTACCGGTTATACGGCGGAGGCATGGCGCGCGTTACCCGATCAGATCCGCCCGTTCGCGCCTGATTTGACGCTCGCCGCCCCCTTGCCGAACGCCCTTGTCTACCACATCGCGCCCGCGGCGCAGCGGTTTCCCGTACTGCTCGCGGCGATCCCACCGACGGCGCATCTCTTCATCTCCGCGACGGTCCGTGACGACGAAGAGATGCTCGACCGCGCGCTCCTCGCCCATCTCCTCGCCCGTGAGGGGCGCGATGTGCGCGGCCCGCTCGACACGGGTTGGATCACCGATCCACCGCCCGCCCCCGCGACGATGCGCTTCGACTTCGGCATCTTTTCCCGCGACGAATCCCCGCCCGCTGACTATGACCAAGCCACGCCGATCTGGTCCGACGCGACATGCGCGATCTATCGCGCCCGCTCCGCGTAGTGCCGTTGACGCCCCCTCCGGAATGCGGGACGATACGAGGCGTTCCCATAAAGAACGGCATCATTTGCGCGAAAGGAGATCACGATGGCGACAACCGCAACGAAGACATATCAACTCTACGTGAACGGCGCGTGGCAGGACGCCGCCGGGGGCAAAACCTTCCCCGTCCATAACCCCGCGACGGGTGAATTGCTCGCTGAGGTCGCCGATGGCGGCCCGGCGGAGACGGAAGCGGCGATCAAGGCCGCGGTTGCTGCCTTTCCGGCATGGTCGAAGCGCCCGGCGGACGAGCGCGCCGAACTCCTCCACAAGACGTTCGACATTCTCAAGACCCGCATCGAGGAGCACGCCCGCATCCTCACCGAGGAGAACGGCAAGCCAATTGCCGAATCGCGTGGCGAGGCGACGATCAGCGCGGGCTTCGTGCGCTGGAATGCCGAGGAAGCACGCCGCACCTACGGCGAAGTTGTCCCCAGCCCGACGGCGGGCAAGCGCGTTCTCACCTTCCGGCAGCCCGTCGGCGTTGTGGCGGCGATCACGCCGTGGAACTTCCCGCATTCGATGATTACGCGGAAGATCGCGCCCGCGCTCGCGGCGGGCTGTACCGTCGTTCTCCGGCCATCGTCCGCGACGCCGCTCGTCGCGCTGGAGATCATCAAAGCCTTCGATGACGCGGGCTTCCCGCCGGGCGTCGTCAATATCGTCACGAGCAAATCCGCCAAAGAAGTGGCGAAGGTGCTGGCGGAGAGCCACGATATTCGCAAGATCACCTTCACGGGCAGCACGGAGGTCGGCAAGGAACTGATGGCGATGGCGGCGGGGACGGTGAAAAAGGTCTCGCTCGAACTCGGCGGCCACGCACCGATGCTCGTCTTCGACGATGCCGATGTCGAGCAGGCCGCGCAGGGCGCGATCACCTCGCGTTTCCGCAACGCCGGGCAGACCTGCATCTGCACGAACCGCCTCTACGTGCAGCGCCCGATTGTCGAGGCGTTCTCGAAGCGCGTCGCCGAACTGGCGAAGGGGCTGAAAGTCGGTAATGGCCTCGATGCCGATACGAAGGTCGGCCCGATGATTGACGAACGCGGCTTCCGGAAGGTCGAGGATCAGGTCAAGGACGCGGTGAAGGGCGGCGCGACGGTGCTCGCCGGGGGCAAAGCCGCCGACACGAACGGCCACCTCAAGGGGTTCTTCTACGAGCCGACGATCCTCGCCAATGTCGCGCCGGATGCGAAGATCCTGCACGACGAGACGTTCGGCCCGGCCCTGCCGATCGTCCCGTTCGACACCGAGGAGGACGGGATCCGGCTGGCGAACGATACGCCGTTCGGTCTCGCAGCCTACGCCTTCACGCGCGATATCGGGCGCATCTTCCGCGTCTCCGA
>JAICJW010000085.1 GCA_025928215.1 Chloroflexia bacterium
AGGACGCCGTGCTCGCTGGCGGCACCGTCTCCTGGCTCGCCGGGCGGCAGACGGAACTGCATCTGATCTGATATCCAACGCGGAAAAACCGGGGAGTGAACCACCAAGACACGAAGAACACCAAGAAATCTCTTATCCTCCTTGGTGTTCTTCGTGTCTTGGTGGTTCCGAATCGCCCGATCACGAGGCGCAGTTTATTTGGTGTGCATGCTGGTTATTGGCTGCTGATGCGCGGGCAGATTCGCCCAGACCATCCGCTTGCGCTCCGGAATGCGCGGGAGCGGCACGCCGTCCACCATCGTCAGGGTATTGACGAGACGGCGCGTTCCTTGCCGCGCCACCATCTGCGTGTCGTAGAAGGTGTATTCTCCCTCCTCGACGCGGAAGAGGGCGATATCCGCCGCGCTGCCCGGTTTGATTGTGCCGAGGTCGGGGCGGCGCATCGCGGCGGCGGGGCGGCTCGTCGCCCGCTCGATCACGTCCGGCAGGCTCATGCCGAGGTGAAGGAACTTGGAGAGCGTCGTCGGCATGTCGAACATCGGCCCCTGCACGGCGAGTTGATGGATGTCGCTGGAAATCACATCGGGCAGAATGCCCTCAGCGAGCGCGATCTCCGCTGTGTCGAAGCCGAAGGAGCCGGTGCCGTGGCCGATGTCGAGAATTAATCCGGCCTCGTGCAGGGCGATTACATCCTCGCGCACGCGGCCATTCGCGCCGATGATGCGGTGCTCGCCCTGCGTGCGGAAGCAGTGAGTGAGAATGTCGCCGGGCCGGAGCAGGGCAAGAATCTCATCGAGCGTCGGTGGGCTGGTGCCGATATGCACCATCAGCGGTAGCCCGACGGTGTCCGCCAGTTCGCGCGCCATCTCCAGCGGACGGATGCCAACGCCGCGTGTCGTACTCGCGTCAATGCGTGCCTTGATGCCGAGGATGATGTCCCGATTCTCCTCGATGATGCTCACCGCAAGCGGGACGTTGCAGTATTCGAGCGTCGCCAGTTCGAAGGTCGGCGCGATCAGGCCAATGGCGGAGAGATTCAAGAGGGCGAAGGTGCGTACGCGGTTCGGCTCGGCGATGTAACGGCGGAAGCCGGGGAAGGAGTACGCGCCCGCGCTGCCGACATCGAGCCAGGTCGTCACGCCGGAGCGCGCGGCGACCGGATCGGCCTCGATCCCCCAGTACGTGACGCCCCAGTAAATGTGCGTATGGAGGTCTATCAATCCCGGCGTAACGTACTGGCCCGTCGCGTCGAAGACGGTGCGCGCCATCGAGCGGTCCAGATGGGGCGCGATCGCCGCAACGCGGCCATCCGTGATCCCGACATCGAGCCGCCCGCCGATCCCCGCGCCGGGATCGAGCACGTCGCCACCCGCGATGATTGTGTCATACCGTGTCCCATTCGCTGCCTCGCCGTGCGTTGCCAATGCCATCCTCCCATCAGTCATCCATCAGCCGTCGCTGAACAGTACGAAGCGTGGCACGCGCTGTCAATCATGCGACGGATGCGGTTCGTCAGCCTTTCGGCATCACGTAGAAGAGAAAATCGGTGTCGCCCGGCGACTGGCCATAGCGGGTCAGGAGTTCCGCCATCTCGCTGCGATGCTGCGCGCTGTGATAGAGGATATGCGTGAGAATCTGCCACCGGGCGAGGGAGCGTTCCGTTCCGTCCGGGTGTTTCAGTGTCACCCGCCCCGCGAGATCGTCCTCGTTCGCCGCCGCGACGAACTCCCGCGCCCGCGCGGCTTCTTCCTGCTGGAACGCCTGGAATGCCGCCACTGCCGCGGTCTGTTCGATCGGTAATGGCTGCGCGCGGGCGTCCATACCCTGGCACTGCGATCGCCAGCCGTACGCAACGATCAGCGTGTGCCAGAGCGTCTGCCGCAGGCTGCCGATGCTGTAACCGGATGACGCGTCGAGTTGCTCGTCACTCACCCGCGCGGCGCATTCGAGCAGGCGTGCATTCGTCGTCGCGTCGTAGTCGAACATCGTCGTGAGCATCTCTTTGCCGAGCATCGTTCGTTCTCCTTCCTATCATGCCTCACACCAACCGCCGAACGAGGGAACCGGGCGCCGTTGGGAGCGAGCGGCGAGAGCGTAGAACACGCGTTCGATCCCGTCAAGGCACATGCGCGCGTGACGGCATGCGTAAGTTCTGCCAGAATACGGTTGCGCACCCACGAAGCGGTTTTCCGAATCGGAAAGGACTCGCGAATGGAGGCTCCGGGAGCGTTGCGGCTCGCACTGACGGGGGACAGCATCATCACGCGCCGCGTGACCGTCCATGAGGATGCGCCGACGCGGGCGCTCTACGACGTTATCCGCAGCGCGGATGTCGCATTCACGAATCTGGAGGTGATCCCGAACGATTATCGTGGCTATCCGGCGGTGGAGAGCGGCGGATCGCATTTCGCGGCGCATGCATGGGTGGTGGATGAACTCGTCGCGATGGGGTTCGACCTCTTCGCCTGCGCGCACAACCACGCGCTCGATTACAGTATCGAGGGTCTCCTGGCGACGCTCGAAACGCTCGACCGCAAGGGCGTCTCGTACGCCGGGATTGGCCGGACGCTCGGCGAGGCGCGAATGCCGACCTATTTCGATCACGGCGCGGGCAGCGTCGCGCTCATTTCCTGCGCATCGAGTTTCGCGAAGGGGCAGGTAGCGGGGGAGCAGCGGCCCGATATGCAGGGCAGGCCGGGACTCAACCCGCTGCGGTACACGACGACCTACGAGGTGACAGCGGATCAACTCGATGCCATTCGCGGCATCGCCGACGCGCTGGGAATCGAGCAACAGCGGCAGGAAACCCTCGCGATGGGGTTCGGCTTCCCGCCCGATGATCCGGCGGTCTTCCCGTTTCTCGATGCGAACTATCGCGCGGCGGCGCGGCCCGCAATCACGACCGCGCCGAAAGCGGGCGACATGGATGCCATCGCCCTGTGGGTGCGCGAGGCCCGCGCCCGCGCCGATCTCGTCGTCGTCAGCCTCCATGCACACGAGCAGGGCACGCATCGGGAGGAACCGGCTGCTTTCATCCCCACCTTCGCCCATCGCATGATTGACGAGGGCGCGGATGTCGTCATCGGGCACGGCCCGCATTTGCTGTGCGGCATGGAACTCTATCGCGGCAAGCCGATCTTCTACAGCCTCGGCAACCTGATCGGCCAGAACGAACTCGTCTGGAAATTGCCCGCCGACTCGTACGAACGGTTCCGTGTGGATCCGGCGACGACACCGAGCGAGGTTTATCGCATCCGCTACGACGATGACCGCAAGGGGTTCCCGATAGACGCGCGCTTCTGGCAGACCGTTGTGCCAACCTGCCGCTTCGAGGGTGACACGCTCGCCGCCATCGAGATCGTACCCGCCGAACTCGGCCACGGTCTGCCGCCGCACCGGCGCGGCCGCCCCCGGCTCGCGGAAGGCGCGGTCGCGGCAGAGATTCTCAACCACTTTGCTCAACTCTCTGCGGTATACGGCACACAGATAGCTGTATCGGACGGACGCGCGACGGTGCGGCTTGATTCTGAAAGGGCGAAAGGGGAACGGCAATGAGCGAGCGAGCGGAGCGACTGGCGGCGGAATTGGAGCAGGCAAACCGAGAGGTGATCGCCTTCGCCGCATCATGCCCGGCCGCAGCTTGGACGGTGCCCTGCGTGGACGATGAACGGACGGTGGCGGCAGTCGTCCGGCATGTCGGCGGCGCGTACATTGCCCACCTGCGGCTCGTGCAGGCGGTCGCGGCAGGCGAACCGATCCCGGAAATGTTCGGCGATTGGGCGACGATCCACGCGGGTAACGCCATTTCCGCCGAGAAGTACGCGTATGCCGACCGGAACGAGACGATTGCGTCGCTTCAGCGCAACGGCGCGAACCTCGCCACCGCGATCCGCGCGCTCGCGGACGAACAACTGGATCGCACCGCCGTCGTGCCGATCTTCGGTGATGCCGCGCGCACGACGGAACAGATCGTTGAGATCCCTGTCATCGCGCATCCGCGCGGTCATCTCGTTGGCCTCCGCGCGACGGTCGCGGAGCGGTAGGAGGCAGCATGGAGAACCGATACGGTGTGACCGGGGGCGGGCCGGTGCTCGCGCTCTTCGCCCACCCGGACGATACGGAGTTCGTCTGCGGCGGCGCACTCGCCTTGTGGGCGGAGGCGGGGCGGCAACTCGTCTACGCCTTCTGCACGGACGGAAGCAAGGGAACGAGCGACCCAACGATGACGGGGGAGCGGCTCGTCAACCAGCGGCAGGAGGAGCAGCGCGCGGCGGCCCGTGCCCTCGGCTGCGATGAGGTCGTTTTCCTCACCTACGAGGACGCGATGCTCGAACCGACGCTCGCCCTCCGCCGCGATTTCACGCGCATCATCCGCCAGTACAAACCGGAAATCGTCGTCTGCTTCGACCCGGAGGTCCATTACTTCGAGGATTGGTACATCCAGCATCCCGATCATCGCGCCTCCGGCGAGGCGGCGCTGGCGGCGGTCTTCCCCTCCGCGCGGGATCGGCTGACCTTCCCGGAACTGCTGGCCGATGGGTTGGAGCCGCACATTGTCGTGGAAATCTATCTGGCGAGCACGAACAAGCCAAATCGCTGGATTGACATCGAGCGCGTGCTCGACCGGAAGATCGCCGCGATGCGGATGCATGAGAGCCAGGTCGGCGATGGCGAGCGCGTCGCGACGATGCTGCGCCTGCGGGCGGCGGACGAAGGACGATCGCGGGGACTCGCCGCTGCCGAAGCGTACCATGTCATCAACATGGACCCGAGCAGGCGATACAAGCGGTCGGAACCCACCCCCTGACCTCCTCCCGCGCCGGGAGGGGCTGGAGGTGGGCTAGTCAATCCGCCGGACCGGCCAGCAGCGGACATCGAGGCGGCGTGCGAAATGGAGCAGCGGGGCGGTCTCCGGTAGGGTGATGCCATGCGCCGCTGCCATCGTGTTGACGGTGATCGCCGCGTCGGCGGCTTGCAGGGGCCATTGTGCGTGATGAATGTCGCCACGAGTGAGATTGCCCCGGCGATCCGCGGTGTAGAGGCAGTATCGTTCGGTGAGCCAGTGGGCGAGCGTCCCCGGCTCACTGAGCGCGATCGGTGCGGTCGGGCCGTAGGAGGCGGCGAAGGCAGCGGGCGATGCGCGCCGATGCGTCCGGCGCGACGTGTAGCGGGTCCGCTCACCGTCAGTGGCCACAGACATCCGCGCGTTGAAGTATGGCAGGTGGAACCACCGCCGCGCCACCGCGACGGCGATCGGGCTGCCCGCGTCGAGGCAAAAGAACCAGACACCCGGCTTCTTCTCCGTCGCCCCATGCGGCACGACATAGGTGCGCACATTCAGTTCCGGGAAGGCCCGCGCGACGGGCGAAAACGGCGTGCCGCGCAATCGCACGCCCGTCATGTGGAAGGGCACGACGCCGACCCACGCCGCGCCGTCGTGGGTGTCCACATCCAGACCGGCCGGGATGAGCGGGCGGAGCATCGCCACCGGCACAGGCCAGTGCGCGAAGAGCAGGTCCCGCCACGTCTGACGCATTATCCAGCGGCCCGGTGGCGGTGGCTGGATCGGGGCCTCGCTCACGTGGCGCCCCAGACCTCCCGCGCGACGGTGGTGACGAGCCGCAACTTCGCCTCCTGATCGGCAGCGGTGAGCAGGTTCCCCTCCTCGGTCGAAGCGAACCCGCATTGCGGGCTGAGCGCCAGCCGTTCCAGCGGCACGAAGCGCGCCGCGTCCGCGATGCGCTCCTTGAGCATTCCCTTGCTCTCCAATGTCGGCTTCTTCGTCGTCACGAGGCCGAGCACAATGACGCGGTCGTCCGGCACCTCCCGGAGCGGCTCGAAGCCGCCGGAGCGTTCATCGTCGTATTCGAGCAGGAAGCGATCGAACCGCGTGTGGCGGAAGACGTGGGCGGCAATCGGGTCGTAGCCACCGCTCGCGTAGAATTTGCTCTGGTTGTTACCCCGGCAGAGATGGATGCCGAACGTGATGCCGGGGTGGTCGCCGATCACGGCGTTATCGAGTTCGATGCAGCGGTCGAGCAGGCGATCCGGGTCATTGCCGCGCTGGCGGTACCCCTCGCGGATCGCCGGATCGAGCAGCCCGGCGTACTGCGGCGCGTCAATCTGAATATAGGTGCAGCCGAGGCGGATCAGTTCGTCCACCTCGGCGCGCAGAATGTCCACAACATCGGCGAGATAGGCGTCAATCGTCGGGTATGCGCCCTTCGATTGCTCCGGGTCGTAATACGCCGCCGCTTGCTGCGCGCTGATCAGCGTCACCTTGGCGGGCCGGTCGGTACGGGCGCGCAGATAGGTGAATTCCTCGGCGCACAGGTGGCGGCGGCGCTTCAGGCGGGAGACGACCACCGGGCGCTTGAAGACGATCTCGTTCCCCGCTTCGTCGTGGAAGGGGATCGCCCAGCCGCCCAATTTGTCGAACCCCTCGGTCGCCTCGATCAGATGGCCGAAGAAGGCATAGCGGCGCATCTCGCCGTCGCTCACCACGTCCATCCCCGCCCGCACCTGAAGGGTAATCGCCTCATCTACCGCGCGATCCTCGATCTGCTTGAACGCGGCGTCACTCAGCGTGCCCGCCGCATAGTTCGTCCGCGCCTCCTTCAGATAGGCCGGGCGCAGGAGGCTCCCCACCACGTCGCTGCGGTATGCTGGCATCATCGTCATCCTCCCTCACTCGTAGATCGCTACGCCCGTCTGGTTCTTCTTAATCCAATCCCAGTCGTACGCGACGCCGAGGCCGGGGCCGGGCGGAACCGGGACGCAGCCGTTCCGGTCAATTGCGTTGAGGCCATCAGCGTAGTCGTCGGCGTAGATCGGCGGTTTCTCGCCCGTCACTTTCGGATGGACGAGCGCCATCTCGTAGTAGTTCGTGTTGCGGATCGCCGCCATGCAGGCACGCTGCGCGGGGCCGGGCGCGTGCAGTTGCACATCCAGCCCGAACCCCTCGCAGGCGTGGGCGATTTTCATCACCCCGGTGATGCCCATATCGTAGTTCGGGTCGCAATGGACGAGATCGGTCGCCTCCGCGACCATCAGATCAATGTGCAGTTCAAAGCCGCGTGTATGCTCCCCGATCATGATCGGCGTGCGGATCAGTTGGCGCAGTTTGCGGTACGCCTGGGCCGAGATGCCGCCGTCCTTCATCGGGTCTTCCAGCCAGAGGAAGTTTGCCTCGTCGCAGGCGCGGCCCACCTTCAGGGTGTCCGTGAAGGTGTTGTATTCGCAGGCGGGATCGAGCATCAGATCGAAGCCCTCGCCGACCGCCTTGCGCGCGGCGAGGACATTGGCGACCTCCTGCCGGATCGGCGCGCGGCCCCACGGATGAATCTTCATCGCCGGGTAGCCCATCTCCCGGCATTGCACGGCGAATGCCGCGAATGCCTCCGGGCTGCTCAGGCCGTCTTTCTGATGATCGCCGTGGTAGGTGCTGGCGTAGCAGGGCAGGTCGGTGCGCCAGCCGCCGAGCATCTGCCAGACAGGCGCGTCATACAGTTTTCCGGCGAGGTCCCAGAGGGCGCAATCCACCGGCCCCATGCCCATCCGGTCGTTCTTGCGGCAGGCGCGCTTGATGTCGGTATGGATCAGTTCGCGTTCGAGCGGATTGCGGCCGAGGAGATAGTGCGTAAACAGCGGCAACTGGGCCATCGCTGCCGTGTCGCCGCCGTTGTACTCGCCCGTCACGCCCGCGTCCGTCTCGATGGCGATGATATGGCCGCTGGTGGTGAAGGTCGCACCCGGCTCGTAGACCTGATTGAAGCCGTTGTAATCCACGCCGAGGTTTTCGATGCGGTGCTGATAGTGATGGACGCGAATGCGGGTGATCTTCGGCTGTCGCACGGGGGCCTCCTCATCAGTTGTGCGCGAGTGCCACGGGATGCAGGAGCGGATATATCGAGAGCGTACCACAGACGCGCGGCGCGCGGCATTGGGGTTGACTGCTATGGTAAAAATTGCTTGTCACGCCAGTGGAGAAACGGCGCGCAATGGGTGGTGATGGATGAGGAGCAGGTGCGTATGATTGCGACAGCGCGTGTGACGGATGGTAGCCGCTACGTCGCGAAGCGCGCCCGCGTCTGGCTGGCGGATGATACAGGGACGGGCGCGACACCCGCGCTGGCGGTGATTGATCTCGGGCCGGGCGAACTCGATTGGCGCGCCGCACCGCACATCGTTGCGGCGGTTGCGGACGCGCTCGACCGGGGCGAAACGCACTACACCGCCCGCTCCGGCATCGCGCCGCTGCGCCATGCCCTCGCGGAGCGGATCGGGGCGGAGAGCGGCGTCGCGTACGACCCGCGAGCCGAAATTCTCATCTCCTCCGGCGGGCAGGAGGGCTTGTTCGTCGCGGTGCAGATGCTCATTCGCCCCGGCGACGAGGTACTATTGGCCGATCCCGGCTACCCGACCTATGCGGATGCGGTCCGCCTCGCGGGCGGCGTTTGTGTGCCCGTCCCCGTTGACCCAACCGCCGGTGTCGGCCTGACCGCCGACGCGATTGCCGCGCGCCTGACGCCGCGCTCACGCCTGCTCGTTCTCGTCTCGCCGGATAATCCGACCGGCACGGTGATTGGCCGGGATGAGATGGCGAAGATCGCCGCCCTCGCCGTCGAGCGCGATTTTCTCGTCTTGTTCGACGAAATCTATAAGGCGTTCGTCTTCGATGGCGCGGAGCATGTGAACATCGCGGCGTTCCCCGGCATGCGCGCGCGGACGGTGATCGTTGGCTCCTTCAGTAAGGAATACGCGATGACGGGCTGGCGCGTCGGCTATGTGGCGGGTGAGGCACATCTGATTCAGCCGATCACCGACCTCAAACTGGCGCTCTCGATCTGCTCGGCGGCCCCATCGCAGTGGGCCGCGCTCGCCGCGCTCACCGGCCCGCAAGATGCCGTAGCCGCGATGCGGGCCGACCTCGCGGAGCGCCGCGCCGCGCTCCTCCCCGCGCTGGCGGCGATGGGCGTGCCTCACGGCAACCCACGCGGCGCGTACTACGCCTTCGCGGATATTCGTAGCACCGGCCTCTCATCCGCCGACTGTGCACGGGTCTTCCTCGAACGCGCCGGGGTGCGCACGTTGCCCGGCCATCTCTTCGGTCCCGGCGGCGAAGGCTTCCTCCGTTTCGCCCTCGCCCAACCCGTTCCCGCCATCCGCGATGCCATGACCCGCCTCGCTCCCATCGTGGGGGAACTGAAACCGAATGAACCGCAAAGGCGCGGAGGGCGCAGATGAGTAGCGCGATCATGCATGCGGATGCGGCGGGGTTGGTGGACGAGCGGGATGTGCTGATCGAGATTGCCCAGCATCTGCCGGACGTGATTTCGCTCGGCCTGGGTGACCCGGATTTCGCGACGCCCGCGCATATCGTCGCTGCCGCGAAGGAGGCGATGGCGGCGGGGCGATGCGACCGCTACACGCCGCCCGCCGGGTTGATCGAACTGCGGCGGGCAATCGCCGCGAAACTGGCGCGCGACAATGGCATCATCGCGGATCCGGAGACGGAGATCACCGTCACGACGGGTGGGCAGGAAGGCTTGTACGCGATCGTGCAGGCGCTCCTCGATCCCGGCGACGAAATCCTCGTCCCTGATCCGCGCTACAGCTCGTATGACGCGGCGATTGGCCGGGCAGGCGGCGTGATCGTGCCCGTACCGACCCGGCAGGAGGACGACTTCGACCTGCGTCCCGCGGAGGTCGAGCGGCGGATCACGCCGCGCACGAAAGCGATTCTGCTCGTCACACCCGGCAATCCGACGGCGGGCGTCATTGCTCCCGCGCATCTGCGGCAGATCGCGCAACTCGCCATTCAGCATGATCTCGTCGTCATTTCGGACGAGATGTACGAACAGTTCGTCTACGACGGCGCGGAGCATTTCAGCATCGGCTCGCTACCGGCGATGCGCGAGCGGACGATCACCTTGAACGGCTTCTCGAAGACCTACGCGATGACGGGCTGGCGGCTCGGCTATGTGATCGCCCCGCCCGCGCTGACGCAGGCAATTCGCGCGATGAAAGCGTCCATCAGCATCGCCGCGCCGGCGATCTCGCAGTGGGCGGGAATCGCCGCGCTCGACGGGCCGCAGGAGTGCGTCGCGCAGTTCCGCGCCATCTACGATGAGCGCCGCCGCGCCTTGATGCCCGCGCTCGACGCACAAGGCTTCACGTACGGCCACCCGTACGGCACCTTCTACATCTTCACGAACATCGCCACGACCGGCATGCCCGCCTTCATACTCGCCCGGAAACTGCTCGAAGAGGCGCATGTCCTCATCTTTCCCGGCACCGGCTTCGGCCCCGCGTGGAGCGACTATCTCCGCTTATCCTTCCTCCAGCCGACGCCCGTGCTCATGGAAGCGGTCGCGCGATTGGAGGGGGTGCTGCGGGGATAGACCATGATAGAGCGTAGATGGATCTGATAAAGGGGGATGGATGCTGCTGCCGACCTACCAATCGCTGCGAGATCAATTGCTGACGGTGCTCGCCAACAAGCAGGAGCAGGGGCATATCGTCATCGGCCTTGCGGAGACGCTCGCGAGCCTGCCGGACAGCTACGATGCGCTCGCCACCTTCGCCCGCTCGCTCGCCGATCTGCCGATGGAGCTGGACTGGCCGTTCGACGAGCCGAACACGCTCGATGCGATCTGGGCATCATGCGATCCTGACCGACCGCTCGGCGCTATCGCCGTGATGGACCCAGACGAAAGCGCGCGGCGTGTGGAGGCGGCCTTCCTCGCCTCGGCCTGTGGCTGTATGCTCGGCAAGCCGGTCGAGGTCAACCCGACGCTCGATGAACTGCGCGATGCCCTGACGCGCACCGACGCCTGGCCGCTCAATGACTACATCGCGGAGCGCACCTTACTCGCCCTCGGCCGGCGGCATCGCTCGTGGATTGAGTCGGCGCGGGAGCGGATTGACTCCGTCGCGCCGGATGACGACATCAACTATACCGTCCTCGGCATGATGCTGCTGGAAGAACACGGCCTTGGGTTCACGAGGGCGGATGTGCGGGATCTCTGGCTGCGCCACCTGCCGATCACGCAGACCTTCGGCCCGGAGCGCACGCTGCTCCTGACGGCGGGGATCAACACGCTGCCGGGCGGCGACCCGGAGGCGCTCGATGCGTGGGTGAACATCCTCAACCCGAATGACGAGCAATGCGGCGCGATGATCCGCGCCGACGCCTACGGGTACGCCTGCCCCGGTCGCCCGGCGCTCGCCGCCACGCTCGCCTGGCGCGATGCGAGCTGGACGCACCGGCGCACCGGCATCTACTCGACGATGTTCACCGCCGCCGCCATCGCCGCCGCGCCGGTGGTGGCGGACCCGCTGGAAATCTTCGCGGTCGCGCTGCAATTCGTGCCGCGCCGCAGCCGCTTCTACCGCACCGTCGCCGATTCGCTGACGATGGTGCATGACGCGACCGATTGGTTGGATGGCTACCAGCGCATCCACGGCAAATACGCGCAGTTCAGTCATTGTCAGGTCTATCAGGAAGTCGGCACGCTGATCAACACGCTCCGCTTCGCCGAAAGCATCGGGGATGGTATCTGCACGCAGGTGAGCCAGGGGAACGATACCGACAGTTTCGGCGCGACGGCGGGCGCGCTCCTCGGCTGCTACTTCGGGCCGGGCCACCTCGATGATCGCTGGCTCGCGCCCTTCGATGATACGATCCGCACCTCGATTGCCACGCAGCCGGAATGGAGCCTCTCCCGATTGGCGCACCGCATGGGCGACCTGCCGCGCCGCATCGCCGCCGAGTTGGCGGCGCAGGAAGAAACGGAGCAATAGGCCATGAAAATCACCGATCTGAAATGCGCGATCATCGGCGACAATCCCATCGTCCGCGTCGTCACGGATGAGGGAATCAGCGGCTACGGGGAGATCGAATCGTACAAGCCCTACCTGAAACCGGCGGTGCTCATGTACAAAGAATACATCCTCGGCGAGGACCCGACGGATGTCGAGCGGGTGATGCTCAAAATCCGCCACCGGGGAGCGTTCAAGCCGTGGGGAAGCGCGGTGAGCGCGATTGAAATGGCCTGCTGGGACATCGCCGGGAAGGCGGCGGGCGTGCCGGTCTACAAACTGCTCGGCGGCAAGGTGCGCGACCGGGTGCGCGTCTACAACGGCGCGGTTCGTTTCCCGATGAGCGCCTACGAGCCGGAGGATTACGCCGAGAATATGCGAAAGATGAAGGCCTCCTCGGAGGGTTTCTCGATCATCAAGCAGGGCATCGGCTTCCATAGCCCGATGCATCGCGAAATCCCCGGGTTCTCCTATGGCGATGCCGGGCGCGGCACAGCCCACGGCGCGCGGAACCGGGGCTTGCTCACGGAGCGCGGCCTGAAGCACACGATCGCTTGCGTCAAAGCGATGAAGGAGGTGTTGGGCGACGAGATTGGCCTCGCGCTCGACTGCGGCCCCGGTTGGATGGTGCCGGACGCGATCCGGCTGGCGAAGGCGCTCGAACCACTGAATATCATGTGGCTCGAAGACCTGATTACCGGCGATTATGTCCCGTACGTCTCCGCCGACGTCTACCGCGATGTGACGCGCAGCACGTCAACGCCGATCCACACCGGCGAGCAAATCTATCTCCGGCAAAACTTCAAGGAGTTGATCGAGGGGCACGCCGTCAGCATCATCGGCCCCGACCCGTGCGACATCGGCGGCATCGCGGAACTGAAATGGGTGGCGGAATACGCCGACCTGCACGGCATCCTCATCGCGCCGCACGGCACGGGCGACGGCTTGCTTGGCCTCGCCGCCCTCGTCCAGGTCTGCGCGACGTTGCCCGACAACTACATCGCCTTCGAGTACCCGACCGGCAAACCGGAGTGGTGGTATGACATCGTTGAGGGGCTTCCTGATCCCATCGTTAAGGGGAGTTTCATCGAAGTCTGGGACCGTCCCGGCATGGGCGTCGAGTTCAACATCGAAGCGGCGCAGATGCACCTCTCCGAAGAAGACCGCGACTTCTTTGGGTAAAGAACCTCACCCC
>JAICJW010000372.1 GCA_025928215.1 Chloroflexia bacterium
AGATTTGATGGCTGATCCACAGTCCTCAGTCCTCATCGCTCAGTCCTGAAGGAGCGAGGAGCGAAGCGACGTGGCGCTACAAGAGCGGGTACTGGACCGATTACCACCGAACAATAGCGAGGCGGAGCAATCCGTCCTCGGCTCCCTCCTCATTGACCGTGAGGCGATTGTCCGCGTCCGCCCCAGCCTGAACCCGGAAGACTTCTACCGGGGGGCGCACCGCGAAATCTACGCCGCCATCGTGGACCTCTACGATAAGCGCGAGCCTGCCGACTTGACGACCCTGCCGGACGAACTCCAGCGCCGGGGCCGCCTCGATGATGTCGGCGGCATCGCCTATCTCACAACCCTCCTCAGCATCGTGCCGACCGCCGCGCACGTCGAGTATTACGCGGGGATTGTCAAGCGCGAGGCGACGCGCCGCCGCCTGATCGAGGCCGGTTCAACGATCGTCACGATCGGCTACAACGACGACCTCGAACTGGTGGACGCGCTCGATAAGAGCGAGAAATTGGTCTTCGATGTCTCGCAGGACCGGCTGGAGCGGGACTTCAAGCCAATCTCACACTTTCTCGATGCCTTTTTCGAGCGGATAGACTTCGTCCAGCAGCATCGCGGCGAGTTGGTTGGCGTGCCAACCGGTTTTGTGGACCTCGACAAGATGACGGGTGGCTTGCAGCAATCCGACTTGATTATCGTCGCGGCCCGCCCCGGCGTCGGCAAGACCTCGCTTGCCCTCACGATGGCTTTCAACGCTGCCTTGCGCTACGGCAAGCACATTGGCATCTTCTCACTGGAAATGAGCGGCGAGCAACTCGTCCAGCGCCTGCTGGCGATGGATACCGGCGTGGATTCGCAGCGGCTCCGGCTGGGGTATGTGGACGATGATGAATGGCCTGCCATCTCGCGGTCGCTCGGTAATCTCGCCAGCGCGCCGATCTTCATTGACGACACGCCCGCGATCAGCGTCGTCGAGTTGCGCTCGAAGGCGCGCCGCCTCCAGGCGGAGTCCGGTGTGGACATGATTATGGTGGACTACCTGCAACTGATGCGCGGCGGCCGCAGCGATAATCGCGTGCAGGAAGTGGCGGAGATCACCCGTTCGCTCAAAGAATTGGCGCGCGAACTGAACGTACCGCTCATCGCACTCTCGCAGTTGTCCCGCGCTGTCGAATCGCGCGCCGAGAAGGTTCCGGTGCTCTCCGACCTGCGTGAGTCCGGCTCGATTGAGCAGGACGCCGACATCGTGATGTTCATCTACCGCGAGGAGTTGTACGACCCGGAGACGGAGAAGAAGGGCATCGCGGAAATCCATGTCGCCAAGCACCGCAACGGCCCAATGGGCACCGTCAATCTCCGCTTCTTCAATAGCCTGACGAAGTATGCTGACCTTGAAGTCTACCGGGAACCAATCTAAGGACTAAGGGTTTAGGACTAAGGACTAAGTGGAGATCGGCCCTCCTTAGTCCTTAGTCCTAAACCCTTAGTCCTCCCGACTACCGGGAGGGATTATGCAGAGCATCAAAGAGGTCATCCGTGGTTCACGGTTGGCGGCGTATGTCGAGGGGCGGGCGGCGGAGACGGGCGACGTGGAAATACCAGTCAACCGGCGGGATCGTGGTGAGGGCGATGTTTGCCCGATCTGCCACGGGGCGGGTTTCCTGCGGCTCGATGTTGAGGTTGGCCACCCACAGTTCGGGCGCACCGTCCCCTGCGAATGCCAGGAGCGCGAGCGGGCGGCGACGCGGTATAGCGATCAGCGCTCCCTCTCCAATCTCGATCACTTCGTGGATTGCACCTTTGCCACCTTCGACAAGGATGTGCCCGGTACGCGTGAGGCGTTCATTCAGGCCAAACAGTACAGCGAGACGTACGAGCCAATCTGGATCGTCCTGTTCGGCACATTCGGGACGGGCAAGACGCATCTCGCCGCCGCCATCGCCAACGAGGCCGTCCGCCAGCAAATGACCGTTCATTTCGGCGTCGTGCCGGATTTGCTCGATCAACTGCGCGCCGCGTACGATCCGAAGAGCGCCACCTCCTTCGATGACCGTTTCGCGGCGATCCGCGAGGTCGGCGTCCTCGTGCTGGATGACCTCGGCACGGAAAACACGACACCGTGGGCGCGCGAAAAACTCTTCCAGATCATCAACTACCGCGCGATGCAGAAGTTGCCGCTCGTCGTGACGAGCAACAATATCCGGCCCGACCAGAAACAGGGCATTGACTTCCCCGGCGTTGACGACCGGATCGCCTCGCGCCTCGCCGATGTTCGCATGGTGCGGCACATTCACATCCCCGCCGGCGATTACCGCAAACGCCAGACGGGCTACCCCACGGTCATCACGCCCCGCCCGCCGCCACGAAGGTATTGAGCGAGTAAGAAGTAACAAAGTAACAACTTAAAAGTAACAAGTAGCAAGTGGAAGTCGGCTGTCTGCTCCTCTTGTTACTTTTACTTTCAACTTTCGACTCCCCGCTCCTTCCTTCCCCTGTGCTACAATGACGCCCGACGCACGCGCAGTCAGCTGTGCGGCCTTCCGGCCGACTCCGCGCAGCCAGGACGCCACATCCCGGGGGTGGCAAAGGAGCGGAACGCGCGCACATGACACCGCTACTGATTGCCTTCGAATTGCCGTGGATTTTCACGCGCCTGACGCCGCTCGCGCTCCTGGATATCTTCGTCGTGGCGGTCATCTTCTTCTGGTTGCTCACCGTCGCGCGGGGGACGCGGGCAATGCCGCTCCTCCGGGGCATCGCCATTCTCCTCGGCGTGATCGCGATACTCTCCAGCACGCTCAATCTCACCGCGCTCCGGCGCCTCCTCGAAATCGCCTTCCCCGCTCTCGTCATCGCCGTGCCGGTCATCTTCCAGCCGGAGTTGCGGCGCGCCCTCGAACAACTCGGCCAGACGCGCAACTGGCTCAATCTCCCCTTCTCCAGTACGGAGGAGGAGATCGGCAAGACGATTGATGAGATCTCTCGCGCCGTCGTGCAACTGTCACGGCAGCGGATCGGCGCGCTGATCGTCATCGAGCGTGAAACGGGCTTGCAGGATTACGCAGATCGCGGCGTGCCGGAAGACGCGATCCTGACACGGCAGACGCTGATCCAGATCTTCACGCCCAATACGCCGCTGCACGATGGCGCGGTGATCGTGCGGCAGAATCGCATCCTCGCCGCCGCTTGCGTCCTCCCGCTCACCGATGCGCCGATCAGCGGCACGCTCGGCACGCGCCACCGCGCGGCAGTAGGCATCAGCGAAGTGTCGGACGCGATCGCCATCGTCGTCTCCGAGGAGACGGGGCAGATCTCGATGGCGCTGGGTGGGCGGTTGCAACGCGATCTGACGCACGACCGGCTCA
The DNA here is from genome assembly GCA_025928215.1 of Chloroflexia bacterium. Classification (GTDB taxonomy): domain Bacteria; phylum Chloroflexota; class Chloroflexia; order Thermomicrobiales; family JALYUS01; genus JALYUS01. The sequence continues at coordinate 3,366 of JAICJW010000372.1, forward strand.
AGGGTGCCCTGCGCGCGCTGCTGCGGGTGGATCGCGAGGTGGGCCGCCCGCACCGGCCATCCTTTCTCAACGGACGCGGCGACCGCAACGGGAAGACGGAGGCGGCGGCCGATGGCGAGCGCCCAGCAGCAGACTAACCGGCCCATGTCGAGCGGCGTGCTCAGCCGCGCGGTGCTTGCGATCGTGCTCGCGTTCGGCTTCTGGGCGTGGGTGACGAACAACAACGATCCCGACCGCCGACAGGATTTCCCCAATATCCCCGTGACGCCCATCAATCTCCCCGACGGCCTCGCCGCTACCGCTCCCAATCCGAGCACGGTCACCGTCTCCATCTGGGGGCCACGCAGCGTCGTGAATAACCGCACGCTCGCGGCGGGCAACTTCTCCGCGACGATTGATCTCAAGGACGTGAAGCCGGGCATCCAGCAGGTGCCGATCCATGTCCAGACGACCGTGAGCAATCTGCGGAAAAAGAGCGCGGACCCCTCGACGGTGACGGTGACGATTGAACGGAGCACCGAGAAGATGCTCCCCGTCACGGTGCCGACCCCGACGCAACCGGGCGTGACGGTGAACAATGTCACTCCAACACCGGCGACGGTGCGCGTCAGTGGCCCCGAAAGCAAGGTCAACGCGGTCACACAGACCGTTGCCGCACTTGACATAGGCGACCGGACGACGAACTTCACAAGCCCGCCGGTTGATGTCAAAGCGGTAGACGCAAGTGGCAGAGAGGTCACGGGCGTGACGATTTCGCCACCCCGCGTCACGGTCGCCGTTGATCTCACCGACAATCGAAATGAGCGCCCGGTGCCGATCAGCACCGCCGATGTGACGGGTGCGCCCGCTCCCGGCTTCAAACTGGATACCATCGTCGTCACGCCAACGCAGGTGGTTCTGATGGGTGACCCGCAAGTGATCCGATCCGTCCCCAATATCCCGACACAACCGATTGTCATTGATGGATTGAATCAGAAAACGACCCTGTCGGTGCCGCTCGACACGTCGAAATTGCCGCCGGGTGTGACGATCAAGGACAATGTGACGAGCGTACAGGTGCAGGTCAATATCGTCGAAATCACGCAGGATATCGCCTTCCTGGTGCCGATCACGCCGGTGAACCTGCGGCCGGGCTTACAGTCCTCGCTCGATACGAA
>JAICJW010000255.1 GCA_025928215.1 Chloroflexia bacterium
GGACGGCGCGCGGCAGCGGGCATCTGCTGCTCTTCAATGTCTTCATCCTCGGCGCGCTGATCACCGCCTTCCTCTCGCTCGACGTGACGATCATCGTGCTGACGCCGATCGTCTACGCGGTGGTGGACCGCCTCGGCATCGACCCGCTCCCCTATCTCTTCGCCTGCGCCTTCGTGGCGAACACCGCCTCGCTCTTCCTGCCGATGTCGAACCTCACCAATATCCTCGTCTACGATCTGCTCCATCTTTCGTTCGAGCACTTCGCGGCGGTGATGCTCCTGCCGAATCTCGCCGCGCTCGCCGTCAATATCGGCATCTTCTTCGCGATCTTCTGCCATCAACTTCCCCGCCGCTTCGCGACGACGGCGCTGACCGACGGCGCTCCGCCGCCTGGCTTTGCGATTGCTGCCGTGAGTCTCGCTGTGGTGCTGGTGGCCCTGCTCGCCTTCGGCCTGCTCGCCCTGCCGCTCGCCATCCCGGCGTGCGTTGGTGCTGTTGCCCTCGCTACCGCCGCGATGACGCGACGTATCGTGACGGGGCGCGCGCTTGCCGGGAGCGTCAGTTGGTCCCTCTTCCCCTTCGTGATCGCGATGTTCACGGTGATGCGCGGGCTGGAACGGGCGTGGCTCCCGCATCTCCATACGATTCCGAGCGGACAGGGCTTAGGAACGCTGCTCGTGATCGCCTTCGGCACGGGCATTGGCGCGAATGTCGTCAATAATGTGCCGATGATCGCGGCGATGATTACCCTATTGCGCGCGGTCGCGGTGCCGGTGCCCGAGCATCTCGCCTTCGCGACGCTGATCGGGACGAATATCGGGCCGAGCGTCCTCACCTTCGGCTCGCTGGCAACGATGCTCTGGCTGGCGCTCATGCGCAAGCGAGGCGTTGACGTGAGCGCGCGCGCCTACCTGCGCATCGGGCTGATTACCACGCCACCGATGCTGCTCGCCGCGACAGTAACGCTCTGGCTGGTGCTCGGCGGTCTCTCATGACGCTCACCGTCGTCATTCTCGCGGGCGGGCAGAGCCGCCGGATGGGAGCGGATAAGGCGCTCCTGCGGCTCCCGTCCGGGGGGCCGACACTCATTGAGCGGGTCGTGGCGGTAGCACGGGCGGTGACGGAAGATGTGGTCGTCGTTACGGGGGATACGGGGCGGTTGCCGCCGATGCCGGTCCGGACGGCACCGGATACGATCGCGGGGGCGGGGCCGCTGGCGGGATGCATTGCGGGGTTTGAGGCGGCACAGTATCCGGACATCCTCGCCCTTGCCTGCGATCTTCCCTATCTCTCCGTGCCGCTCCTTCGGTGGATGGCCGCATTGCCCCGACGATGGGACGCGCTCGTCCCTTCACTCCCGAACGCGGATGGCAAACCGGGGTGGGAACCGCTGCATGCGATCTACACGCGCGCCTGCCTCGCCCCGATGCGCGCCGCTTTCGACCGGGGCGACCGGCACGCGACCGCGTTCTTCCCCGCGATCACCGTGCAGCCACTGACCGCCGACGCGATGCGACCCTATGACCCGCTTGGCCGCTCCACGGTGAGCGTCAACACGCCGCAGGCATGGGCCGAAGCCGCCGATTGGCTAGCGCGGCAACCCGACGCTATACTACGCGACGAATGAATCGAGATAATTTCGTGCTGGTGCAGGTGCCGACACCGGGCGCGCTGGCCGGGCAGGATACGTGGGAGATAAATGATGACCCTGCAAGGTGGACGCGAGTATCGGAAGTTCATGGTGGATGACGCGCTGGACCCCGCGCTGCTGCCGCTCGATATCTGGAACACGCTCTTTGATGAGTATCAGAACAAGCCGGGCAACTTTTACAAGGGGTTCAAGCGGCTTGGCGTCCTCCGCCTCGATGTCGAGCGGGAGATCAAGCAGGCCGAGGAAGCGGGCAAGTGGCTGACCGAGGACGAAGCAGCCCGATACGTCCTCTACGAGGTGATTGACGAACTCGGCAACGACATGTGGTATCAACGAGCGATGTCGCTAGTCGAGGAGGATTGCCGTCGGGATGTCGCATGGCGACCGAAGAACTACGCGAAGCACCTCGACCCGGTCTACGACGAGCAGGAGACACGCGGCTGGCAACCATACTGGCAACCCGCCCGCTGGGTGCTACCCGGCGCCCAGGCACCCACGGGCAATGAGCAATGAATGAATAGGGCGGGGTACCTCTCAGTGCTCATTGTGTATCCAGGAACCGCCTCGCTGCGCATATCGTTGTACCGAATGCACGGCATACTATCATACGGTCACATCCGCTGAACTGAAGATACCAGCTACACGCGAGGGGGGGGGTACACCATGGTCATGATGGTAGGGAAGTGGGCGCATCGAGGGATGGCGGCGGGAGTGTTGCTGCTGGCGGCGGCACTCCTGAGCGCGTGCATCGAGGCGAATTCCGCCAGTACGATCAACACTGACTTCACGGGCACGACGAACATCCGCATCGGCATCTCCAAAGTCGCCCTCCAGACACTGGCGTCGGTTGGCAACAGCCTCGGTGGTACACCCACGCCGGATGCCGGAGGCACATCGCCATCAAGTTCCGGCGGCTCACTCGATAATCCCTTTGGCGACGTGACGAACCAGGTCACGAGCATGGGCGGCACAGCGACACCCTACGATAACGGGAATTTTACGGGCGTTGACATCGCATTACCCTTCAAATCGCTCGATGAGATGCAGAGTCAGATCAACACCATCCTCGGCGGTTCGTCGTCCGGCGCACCAAGCGCGTCAAGCCCACCAACGGGGAGTGGAAGCGGCCAGGATTCACCACTGATTCAGATTACCGCCACGAGCACCGATAGCGGTATCCGCATTGATGGCACAGTGGACCCATTAAGTTCGCTCAATGACCCCAACAACCCGAACGCCGTCCCCGGCCTCGATCTGTCGGCGCTCTTGCTCGGTGGCGGTCAAGTGCAACTCTCCTTCACCATGCCTGGTGCGATCACGAACGCGGACGCGCTCGCGACGCAGAATGGCAATACCGTCTCGTGGAGCTTCAAAGTCGGCGACAAGGCCGCGACGATCTTCGCGGAAGCGAATAAGAGTTAGCGCGGGTCATGAGAATGGTGGTGGCCTTCAGCCTGCCGAGCCAATAGCAGGCTGAAGACCACCACCACCAGGGACAAAGCAGGAGGGGCGCATGCCCCTCCTGCTTTGTTTCTTTATTATCGATCATCGATTATCGCGTTCAGAACCGCCGCACACTCCGGCGATACTCGCGGGTGCCACGGGATGGACCACCGAGCACGATACCGAGCAGCCAGGTGACGAAGAAGGCGATCAGCGCCCAGACCACGATCGCGACGATCGTGCTGACCTCGAGGACATTGCTCCCCGAGACGCTGTCCGTGAAGATGCCCCGGAACGGCGCGACGAAGGCGGCCGTCGAGTTATACACGAAACTGACGAAACTGCTGGCGGTGTTCGCGCCCGTCGCCTTGAGAATAAAGCGAATGACCAGCCCGACCAGCAGCAACCCGGTGAGGAACCAGATGATCCGCGTCGCGAGGTCGAGCATTGAAAGTCGCCCCGCTGCTTCGTCCTCCACAACGCGGTCACTCACATATTCATCGCGCACCGGCGCCGCAACGACTGGCGGCGGAACGACGCGCTCGTGTACAACCGGCTGCTCCACGACACGCTCCCGCACGACCTCATTAGGAAGCGGCACCGTTTCCGCATAGGGCGCGGGATCGCCATAGGCAACCGGCTGTCCGTACGCTACCGGCTCACCGGCGCCCCGTTCTTCGGAGACTGTGTGCCGCTCCACCGGCACGCCAGCGGCGTCGCGGTAGACCTCATGATTTTCTTCTCTCCGATACGTCATGCTATCGCTCCTTCTCGGTCAACGCTCGCATCCCTGCCGCGCGTATCAATTCTTCGATCCATACTCCCCAAAGGCAAGCAGCGTGCCACCAGAGAGCATGACAGCAAAAAAGCGAAAGCGGCAGGCTAAAGCCCGCCACCACCGGTTATGATTGAAGAGCCGAAGACCGCTATGCGCCGTCCGCAACGCCGAGATAGTGCCATGCAGTTGCGATGGCGACTTGCGTGTACATGATGATCGAGTTCACGTCTTGCGACTCATCGTTGTTGTGCGCGCCCGCCTTCGATCTATCCGCTTGCGGGTGGCCCGGTGTATAGCCGTATGCATGCACGCCGAGCGGCCGGACGAGGCGGCTATCCGTGAAGCCGACAGTCAGTGAGGGAATGAAGACGACCTTGTCATAGCCGTTGCGCCGGAGCACGAGGCGCGTCGCCTCCTGCATCGCCTCGACACACGGATCGTCCTGCGGCGAGGCGGAGGAGATCGCCGTTGTGCGCACCTCGACATTCACGAAATCAAGCCCGTCGAGGATGTGGTTGAACTCGCCCCGGATATAGTCGGCATCCTGCCACGGTAGGGTGCGGATATCGCAGGTGATGTGGCAGCGTTCCGCGATGCTGTTCGACTTGACACCCGCCTGAATCATTGAGACGCCAATCGTCATGCGGGAGAGCGCCTTGAGGGTTGAGGCGAGCGACGGCTCGCGCTCCCCGACTCGTGCGATGATCCGCTCGACATTCTCCGCGTTCGCCGCTTCGGAGAGGCCCGCCAGCCGGTCGAGATGCTGAAACATCGGATCGGTCGCATCGAGCGTCGGTTCATACGATTTGATGCGCTGGATGACTTCGTACGCGCGATCTATCGCGTTGTCCGCGCGCCATGGTTGGGAAGCATGGAAGCCGCGCCCGCGGACATCGAGATGCACTTCGTAGCGCCCCTTCTCACCGAGCGAGAAGAAGTAGACGAGCGTGCCGTCCGCCAGTTGCATCGGGATGCCGCCGCCGCCCTCATTGATCGCCGCGGTCGTGTTGACGAGATCGGGCCGGTGCTCGGCCAGCCAGCCGAAACCATAGACACCGCCGGATTCCTCGTCCGCGCCCGTTTCAACGTGGAGGTCGCCTTTGAGATGCACGCCGGCTCGCTTGAGAAAGATCGCCGCCATCGTGCTCCCCGCGACGGTGCTCTTCATATCCGAACTGCCCCGCCCCCAGAGCCGCCCATCCTTGATCTCGCCGCCGAACGGGTCCACTGTCCAGAGGTTCGGGTCCTCGACCGGGACGACATCCGTATGCCCCAGAAGGCCGAGCGATCGCTCGGTGCCGCCCGCGCCCTTGACAATCGCCACGCAGTTTCCCCGCGTCGGGGCGCTCTCGACGACGGTGCTTTCAATCGCATCGGCACGCAGTTTCGCGGCGAGGAATTCGGCGGCAGGCGTCTCATTGCCTGTCGGCATCACCCCGGTGCTAACCGTGTTGATCCGCACCAGGTCCCGCGCGAGCGCAATCACCTCATCCCGCCCCGCCTCGACCAGATCGAGAACTTCATCCAGCGTCGCCATTCTCCCCACCTTTCAGAAAAAGCATACGAACCGCAAAGACGCAGAGAACGCAGAGAGCACAGAGAAGATTAGAGAACGAAAGCAGTATGCAAGATTTGTATATCACATGTATTCTCACATTCTTTTTTGCCCTCTGCGTTCTCTGCGTCTCTGCGGTTCATTTCGTTTCAACGAGCCGGTGGCGGGTGGAAGTCGAGGTTGATCAGTTCGAGGCGACCGGCACGGAGAGCCTGAAGGTGTTTGCGTTGCTGGCGCATGACGAATTCGAGCGGGTGGCCGGTATGGAAGGGGAAGAGCGCGAGCATTTCCTCATAGGCGGCAATCGCTTTCGGCTGGTCGCCCTCCTCCTCATAGAGTTTAGCAAGTTCGCTCCAGTGCCACCATTCCGGCGCGCCCTGGGCGATTGCCTGTTCGACCCAGACAATCGCCTGCCCGCGCGAGGCGTTGATCTCCGGATGCGCGCGCAGCACCGTCATACCAATCAGGACGCGGATATTCGTCGGATCGAGCGCGTATGCCTCCTTGTAGCGGCGCACGGCCTCTTCTTCCTTCTCCGCCGTAAAAAAGACGCTGCCGGTGAGCATCGTCGCGAGATCCGCGAGGATGGCGGCGCGTGTACGGTCATCCGTCGTGAGGTGCGCCGCGTCGCGCAGCGTCGCGAAGGCCGTCTCGTGCTCTTCCTCATCGAAGGTGGCGGTGGACCGCTCGAATCGCGCCCGACCGAGCGCGCGGAGAGTGTCAGCGGCACGCGTCTCCGCCACCAGCGCCTCCGCCATCTCCACCGCGTCATCGTACTCGCCCGCCGCGAGCAATTGATCTATCCGCATCAGCGCGGGCGCATAAGTAGGGATGTCCGCCACCCGAGGCCGTTCCTTTCCTCTCCCACGTATCCTACCCGCGCCCTCTCTCCCATTCTTTCCCTCGTCGTGTCCTTCCGGGTGCCCTCTGGTCAGTATTCGTGGTTAATGGCTCTGGATCAGCGGTGCGGGACGGCGGCGCGGGGGCCGGCGGCGGCGACATCAGGGCTGACTGAATCCGCGAATTGGGCGAAGTTGGCATGGAAGCGCTCGGCGAGATCGCGCGCTTTGGCGTCGTATGCGGCGGGGTCGCTCCACGTTGTCCGTGGTTGGAGGACATCGGGCGGCACGCCGGGGCACGAAACCGGCACGCCAACGCCGAAGACCGGATCGGGCACGGTCTCCACACCCGCCAGCGAGCCATCGAGCGCCGCCGCGACCATCGCCCGCGTATAGGCGATGGACATTCGGTTCCCCCCCCCACCCGCCGGGCCACCCGTCCAGCC
>JAICJW010000044.1 GCA_025928215.1 Chloroflexia bacterium
CGCGCCTCGGCAATCGTCAATGTCGTCAGCGCGCGGACCGTCGCGCTCATTAAGATTCCTCCAGCACGGCATCCACCTTAATGAAGTTGTCCTCGGTACGCGGCGTATTGGCGAGCGCGACTGCTGTCGGCAATGAGGGGCGCACGGTATCATCGCGCAGGACGCTGGTCACGGCGATCACCTGCGCGGTCGGCGGGATGGCGGCGGTGTCCACCTCCTGCAATTGATTGATATGCTCGAGGATTGTATCCAACTGGCCGCGCAATTCGTCCAACTCCTCGGTCGAGAAGCGGAGATATGCGAGCGCCGCCACATGCTGCACCTCATCGAGCGTCAGTTCCGCCACCGTCGTTCCCTCCCACCATTCCGCACCGTGCACAGACCGCATCGTCGCGCAGTATCGTATCACGACTTCCCAGCGGGGCATGGGACGGCGGCCACATGCGCTCGTCCCGTTCTAACGGGTGTTATCCGATCACAAATTTCTGATGACGCATCAAAATACTCTGCATCAGACCCTGACCGACGAGGAGAGTCCATAATTGCGTGCCGCCGTAGGAAATGAAGGGCAGCGGCACACCGGTGACGGGCATCATCCGGGCGTTCATGCCGATATTGACGACGACCTGAAAGAGCAATTGGGCGGTGATCCCCATTGCGATTAACTGCCCGAACGAATCGCCTGCCGTCATCACGACATTGGAGTAGCGCCAGATGAGCATCAGAAAGAGCGTGATGAGCGCCAGACAGCCGAGAAAGCCGAACATCGCCGCTGCATGCGCGAAGATGAAGTCCGTCGTGCGGACTTTCAGGAAATCGTAGTCGCTCTGAATGCCGCCGTGAATGCCATTGCCTGCCACGCCCCCGCCGGCAATCGAGCGCTGCGCCTGGACGATGTTATAGCCTTCCCCCTGGAAATTCTTCGGGGACGTTGGGTCGAGAAAGGCGTCGAACCGGGTCTTTTGATAGTCCGGCAAGTGTGCCCAGAGCAGGATCGCGGCGGGTACAGCGGCGACGAGCAGCCCGGCGAAATAGATCAGGCGCGTGCGCGAAATGCCCATCATCGCGACCCAGATCGCCACAAATACTAACGCCGTGCCGAGGTCCGGCTGCTTATAGATGAGTAGCGCGGGCACCATGACGATGACGAGCGCAATCAGGAAATTGTACCAGCGCGCCATCTTCTCGCCCCGGCTGCTGATAAACGCGGCGAGGCCGATAATCACGGCGATCTTCGCCGCTTCGGAGGGCTGGAAAAGCGTCAGTTTAAAATCGAACCAGCGGCGCGCGCCCGCGATCGTCGTGCCGACAACGAGCACCGCGACGAGCAGAAAGACCGCTCCACCGTAGATGATCGGCGCGACGCCCCGGAAAATCCGGTAATCGAGAAGCGAAAAAGCGACCATGAGGCCGACGCCGACAACAAAATAGGCGACCTGGCGGACCGGCAGGCTCCCCAATGTCAAAGCCCCGGCGCCGTTTGCGCTGTAGATCGCCAGGATACCGAAGCCGGTGAGCGCGAGCGTCACCACAACGATATAGAGATCGAGATAGCGCGTTCGCGCGCGGTCAAAGGTCGTGCTGCCACTCATCACTGCCACGATCGGATGATTCCCTTTCCGTCAGCCGGCGATCGCTAGAGGATCGTGTTCCCGTTGATCTCGATATGGAAGCGGCAGTCGAGGAATTCGGCCGCCCGCTTCGACTGCAACATGCGCGGCAAGAAGATTTCGAAGTAGTCCATCACGGACGAAATCGCTGTGTCAATCGTCAGTTCGAGGGTGATCGTCTTCTCGTCCGCATCCACCCGAAGGAAGGATGAGACGACGGCGTAGTTCACGCGGTCGTGCGCGTCGTAGGTGGACGGGTCCGGATTGCGGACGCGCGAGCGATGAACGTCCGATTTATCCGCAACAATCAGCGCCGCACAGACCGCATGAACGGGTTCGGCGAGGCCGCCGCCATCGTCGCCGTGGCTGCCGATCGCGCCCATGACGACCGCGATATCGTCCATTGGCATACCGAGCCGTTGCAAGATGGGCATACTCATTACCGCGCCACTGTTCGGATGCCCGCGCCGGTTCACGACATTGCCGATGTCGTGCAAGATGCCCGCGATGGCCGTGAGTTCCTGCGTGTGCTCGTCGTAGCCGAGGATGCGCACGACGTTCCGCGCGATCCGCGCGACGAGGGTCACATGGCGCAGGCCATGCTCCGTGTAGCCGACGACGCCGAGATTCCGGTTCGCGTGGTCAATCAGTTTTCGCACGTCGGCGTCGTGCTCGACCATCTGATACGTCACCGGCATAGCGGCGGCGGTCGTCTCCGGGGTCGTCTCTTTCGGCGTCGGCGGGATGGCCGCAACCTGCGGCGCGAGGGGTTTCTTTTGTTCGACGCTGATCGTCGTCGCGGCGATTCCCGCTGCCGTTTGCGCCGTCGCCTCGGCGACGGTCGCCTTCTTCGATGTCTCTGCCATACCCAAGACCCTTTCCACCAATGCGCGATGCGCGATGCACACCACGCTTCATGCAGCATACCACAGCCGGAACGGCCGGATATCAGAGAAGCGTGTCGGGTATGGCAATCCCGAACAGACGAGCCGCATTCTCCGTCGTCGTTGCCGCGATGCTTGCGGGGTCGCTCTCTCTGAGAACCGCGATCCGCTCGGCGACGAGCGCGACATAAGCCGATTCATTCCGCCGCCCACGGTGCGGATGCGGCGCGAGATAGGGGCTATCGGTCTCGATCACGATGCGGTCGAGTGGCAGCGCGCGCACGGCATCATGGAGCGCGGTCGCGTTTTTGAAGGTCACCGGCCCGCCGATGCCGAGGTGCAACCCGAGCGCGAGCAACTCCGTCGCGAATGCCGGCCCGCCATTGAAGGCGTGCAGCACGCCGTGGAGTGGCCCATGCGCCGCGACCGCCGCGCGCAAGATCGCTAGCAAATCATCCTGTGCCTCGCGGTGGTGGATGACGATCGGTTTACCGAGCGCGCGGGCGAGCGCCAGTTGCGCCACGAAGGCCGCCCGCTGCCGCTCCGGCGGCGCGTCGTCGCGGTAATAATCAAGCCCCGTCTCACCGACCGCCACCGCTTTGGGATGCGCGTGCAGTTCCGCGAGCGTTGCGATCATCGCGTCATCCCACGTCGCGGCATCGTTCGGATGGAAGCCGAGACAGGCGAAAAGGCCGGGATGCGCCGCGGCCAGCGCGAGCGTCGTCGGCCATGTCGCGGGGCTATAACCAACGTTGACAATGGCGCGCACGCCCGCATCCGCCGCGCGCTGAAGGACAGCCGCGCGGTCTTCGTCGAACTGCGGCGCGTCGAGATGGGCATGTGAATCGCAGAGCATGGATCTCCTCGGCGTTGGGACGGTAAAGGGTTACGCTTTCTTGTGATGACGACGTGGCACGGCTTCTGCATATACCGCACAGCACGACGGTTCGCGCGATCGTATCCGGGGGTGAGACGAATGGCAACGGCAACCCGCACGCTCTCCGCGCAGCCGCGGACGAAACAGAAACCGAAGATAGACTACAAGGAAGTCGCCCGCGCGACGATGAAGGAGTTCAGCCAGGACGATTGCTCCGGCCTCGCGGCGGAATCCGCCTATCACATTCTCTTCTCGATCTTTCCACTGGCGATCTTTGGCGCCTCGATGTCCGCGATTATCAATAGCATCTTTGGCCTCGATCTCTTCGGCAAGATTATGAGCGCGCTCACTTCCCGGCTACCCTCCGATGCCGCGACCGCGCTTTCCGGGCCGCTGGCAAAAGTCCTCAGCAACCAGAGCGGCGGTTTGCTCTCGTTCGGGATCCTTACCGCCCTCTGGTCCGGGTCGGCGGCGGTAAGCACCTTCATCAAGGCGCTGAATCGCGCGTATGACGTCGAGGAAACGCGACCGTTCTGGCGGCGCAAGGGGACGGAAATCCTGCTGACCCTCTTCGTCGGCATCGTCGCCGCCGCCGCGTTTATCTTCATCGTCTTCGGCGGCAAACTCGGCGACGCGATTGCGAAGCATATCGGTGCGGGACACATTTTCACGATCGTCTGGAATATTCTCCGCTGGCCGCTGATCCTTGCCTTTATCTCGCTCGCCCTCGCCGTACTCTACTGGGTCGGGCCGAACATCAAGCAGAAGTTTCAGTGGATCTCTCCCGGCGCGATCCTCGCGACCATCGTCTGGATTCTGGCGATCGGCGCATTCGGCCTCTATGTCTCGAAGTTCGGTAGCTACAATAAAACCTACGGCACGCTTGGCGGCATTATCGTGCTGCTGTTGGTCTTCTATATCTCATCGCTGGTCATCATGCTCGGCGGCCAACTCAACAGCGAACTCGCCAAGCGCTATGACCCGGAAACGATCGAAGACATCGCCGATCATCCCGAGAAAGACAAGGGCGAGACGATCTACGCCGACAAAGCGCCGAAGAAATCGCAGCCAGACCGCGAATCCGATCTGAAAGGCGCGGAGGTGCGCGGCGAACCGATCACCAATCGCACCGCGCCGACCGCGAAGACGCAAAGCGGCAAACAGCGCCTCGTCAACTACTCGACCGGCAAGCGCGAAGACCCGTCACCGCGCCCGGACGCGCAGTATACGATGACAGCGACACCGAACCCGACGCGCCGCACCCGTGCCAACGCCACGGCGGAGCCGCCGACGAAGCGCGCGGCGGTCGGTGTCGGCCTCCTCGGACTCGGTGCGGTGGGAATGGCGGCAAAGCGATTCCTGAAGAAGTAGAGGGAAGTTCGGGTTCGGGGTTCGGAGTTCGAGGAAACAGTATCCACTCCGAACCTCGAACCCCGAACCTCGTTACTTCACCGTTACGCTCTTGGCGAGGTTGCGGGGCTTATCGGGATCGAAGCCACGCAAGAGCGCGAGGTGATAGCCGAGCAACTGCGCCGGGATGACGTTGACGAGTGGTGAGGCATCACCAACATCGGCAACGGGAATATGGACATGGAACGCTTCGTCCGGCTCCGGCGAGACGCCGATGATGAAGGCGCCGCGCGCGCGCATCTCCATCGCGCCGGAGAGGATATCCGCGCGCGTCTCATCCATCGGCGCGAAGACGAGGCAGGGCGTATCCTGCTCGATCAAGGCGATCACCCCATGCTTCAATTCGCCGGCCGCGAAGCCTTCCGCATGCATATAGGAGACTTCCTTGATCTTCAGCGCCGATTCGAGCGCCGTCGGGTACGCGAGGCCCCGACCGATCACATAGAGATGATCCTTGCTGACGATGCGCGCCGCAACCGCATGCACGGCCTCCGCGCACTCGCCGTTCAACGCCTCCTCGACCGCCACCGCCGCGCGGCGGAGGAGCGCCTGCCCCTCTTCCAGTTTGTCCGCGATGGCGTATGCCGTGAGCAGGAGGATCGCCACCTTCGCCGTGTACGCTTTGGTGGAAAGGACGCACTGCTCCGGGCCTGCGGTCAGCGGCACGACGACATCGGCAATCCGCGCCAGGCTTGAACCGGGCACATTGACGAGCGCGCCGATCTGCGCGCCCCGCGCCCGCGCCGCGTTGACTCCCTCGATGATGTCCGCTGTTTCGCCGCTCTGCGAGAGTGCGATGACCAGCGAGCGCGGCGTGATGAAGTGCTCGTGATACTTGAATTCGGAGCCGAGCACGAAGTTGATGTGCCGCTGCGCGATGCGTGAAAAGAGATAGGTACCCGAGAGCGCGGCGTACGACGCCGTGCCGCAGCCGAGCAGAAAGGTGCCGAAGGAGAGCCGGATGCGATCCGCGAGGTCTTGCGCGAGCGCGGCGTGATCGTCCGCGAGGCGCGCGATGATCCCCGGCTGCTCCGCCATCTCCTTCGCCATGAAGTTCGGGTAGTCACCGACCCCCGCGTCGTCCGGCCGCCACGTCACGCGCTCCTCGCGGACCGGGAGCGGCGTGCCATCCTCCAGCGCGGAGAGAACGACCGTGCCGGGCGTCATCGTCGCCACCTGCCGGTCATCGAGGTAGACGACGCGGTCGGTGTATTCGAGGAGCGCAACGACATCGGAGGCAATATAGGTCGCGTCGTCGGCAATCCCGACGATCAGCGGCGAGACATTTTTGACGGCGACGAGTTCCTGCCGGTCCACCTGCATAACGATCACGGCGTTCAGGCCGTCCAATTGCCGGAACGCATAGCGCACCGCCCACGTCAGGTCGGCCTCCGGGTTGTCGTGATGGGCGAGCGCCTCCTCGACGAGATGAACGATCACCTCGGTATCCGTGTCCGACCGGAAGGTATGCCCGCGGGCGACGAGGCCCGCCTTCAGCATGATGTAGTTTTCAACGATGCCGTTGTGGATCAGCGCGATGCGGCGTGCTTCGTCCTGATGCGGATGGGCGTTCGGCTCGGTGACGCCGCCATGCGTCGCCCAACGCGTGTGTCCGAAGCCAATCGTGCTGAGCGGCAAGGTCGTCTCCGCCAGCCCGATCTTGCCGACATGCTTCTCGACCGCGAGGCCAGCGCCGTTGCGGACGGCGATTCCCCACGAGTCGTAGCCGCGATATTCGAGCCGTTTGAGCGCGGCGAGGGTCATCCCCGGCACATCAACGATTTTCTCCCGGCAGCCGACGTAGCCAAAAATTCCGCACATGCTTTCTATCCTTTCAACGCACACGAGTACACGACCCGCACCGGGGCGCGGCCTACTCTGTCGCGCTGGCCTTGAAAAAAGGGGACACATCGCACGGCCATTGTCGGGGCGTTACGCCACCGGTTTCCTCCGTACGTGACGACCGTGTCAGCCGGGGGGCCACCCGCCGAATCCTTCGCACAGCCCCCGCCTCGTCACCCGGTTCACCTCCTCGACCGGGCCTGGCGCTACGAACCAATCGTCCCTTCCTTCTCTCAGCGCACTGCCGCGAGTCTACGCGTCGCGGGGCGGGGTGTCAAACCGAACCGCACCATAACAATACACTCCTGTCTTCAATGAGAACGTGACACTGCACGCGTTCGTGATGCGAAGCAACTGAGTGTATTCATTGCTGTTCCTGCATGGGCGACCGCGCGAAAACCGGAACTTGTCAGGCATGGGATCGTTATATAGGGGAACAGGCTATCAGGAGGGAATCACCGCGCATGTTCATCGCCAACGGCACGGAAAAGGAAGGGTCACGATGAGTTCATATCCGCCGCAGCCACCGGGTGGATACCCGCCGCCCAACCCTCCCGGTTATGGCCCACCACCCGCCGGGCAGCCTGGATTTGGTTATCCCGGCGCGCCGCCACCCTATCCGGGCGGCGCGATTCCGCCCTATCAACAGTATCAAGCGCCGCTGCCGGGGCAGCCCGGCTATCAATGGGGCGCGGGCACGCCGGCATACAACTTTGCCGGCTTCGGCCAGCGGTTCGTCGGCGTCATCGTAGACGCGCTGATTCTCATCGGGCTAATGGCGATCCCCATCATCATTGGCGGTGTCTTGATCGCGAGCGGCGTAAGTACGGACGCGGCGGGCAACAGCGAAGTGACGAACGGCGCGGCAGTCGGGATCGCCGTGATTTTCTTCATCATTGCCTTTCTCATTGCGGTACTCTACGAGCCGCTCCTCACCGCGCGGAAAGGCCCGAAAAATGGTCAGACACCCGGCCGCTCCGTCGCGGGGATCCGCATCACGAACCTGCAGGGCGGCCCGATTGGTGCCGGTCAGGCGTGGGGCCGGTATCTTTTCAAGGCGTTCTTCTCCGGGAGTGTCTTTTATCTCGGCTACCTCTGGATGCTCTGGGATGCGAACAAGCAAGGTTGGCACGACAAGATCGCGAGCACGCTCGTCCTCAAAGCGTAAGTGACGCGTCGTCTAATGGGGAAGGGATGAAAGCGGGTCGGTAGGAACCATTCAAGAACAGGAGGAAGACGGGCTTCGGCCTACGCCACCGGGGATGCTGAGTGATGCACGGATGTCATCAGAAGGCCGCGCGCGCGGCAAACGGAAGGAGCAGTTCCATGAGCACGACACCTCCCATGCAACCGCCCGGCGGCCCACCGCCCTATCAACCACCGCTCTATCAGCCGCCAGCGTATCAACCGTCCGGTGGCATCCCACCGTATCAGCAGCCGTACGCGCCGCAGGGTGCGCCGGGGTATGGCATGCCGGTCGCGGCGGTCGCCTATGCCGGGTTCTGGCGCCGGTTCGTGGCCCTCATTATTGATGGCATCATCCTCGGCGTCGTCGGAGGGGTCCTCTCCGCGGTCCTCGGTCTCGGCTCCGGTTCGGCGGGAGGGGGCAACGCGAGTTTCAATTTCGGCACCGGCGGCACTCTGCTCAATATTGTCCTGGATCTCCTCTATTTCACGCTGATGATCGGGCTTGTGAATGGCAAGACGCTCGGCGGAATGGCTCTCGGCATCCGCGTCGTTCCCGCCGATGGTGGCGGTAGCGTGAGCATCGGCAAGGCGCTGATCCGCACGGTCGTAGCCTACGTCTCGGGGCTTGTCCTCGTGCTCGGCTACCTCTGGATGCTCTGGGATCGCAACAAGCAGACGTGGCATGACAAAGCCGCCGGGACGTACGTCGTCAAGGGATAGCAAAACCGTACGAATAGAGGTTTCCGCACACGACCGTTCAGAGAGGCCTCTCCCAACAGAGAGGCTTCTTCGGGATATCCGCCGTCGGTGGGGAATGGCACAATACGTGATGTGTTGACGTATTCATGAGGTGCAGCGCGATGGCGTGCAGAGGGTATGCACGGCAAAGGAGGAAGGCCGATGAGCGCGACAGCGGCACGCCCAAACAGGCAACCGAACATCCAGGGCTTCCACGAACTGGACCGGCGGCAACTGATCTGGACTGTCGCCGGTGTCTTGCTCGGCCTGCTCCTCTCCTCGCTTGACCAGACGATTGTTGGCACCGCGCTGCCGAAGATCATCGCGGATTTGCACGGCTTCAATCACTACTCATGGGTTGTCACGGCATATTTGCTGACCTCCACCACGGCGGTACCGATCTTCGGCAAACTGTCGGACATTTTTGGGCGCAAATGGATCTACGTCAGCGGCATCATCGTTTTCATGTTTGGCTCGATCCTCTGCGGCGCGGCGCACTCGATGACGCAACTGATCGTTTTTCGTGGCTTGCAGGGCATCGGCGGCGGCATCATGGCCGCCAACGCCTTCGCAATCATTGGTGACATCTTCCCACCCGCCCAACGCGGCAAGTGGCAGGGGATCACCAGCAGCGTCTTCGGCCTCTCATCCGTCGTTGGCCCCCCACTCGGCGGTTGGATCACCGACGTCTCATCGTGGCGCTGGGTCTTCTACATCAATATCCCGGTCGGCATCCTCGCGCTCACCGTTCTCATCGTCGCCTTCCCATACTTCCGCCCGAGCGGCATCAAGCGGGTCATTGACTGGGCGGGCGTCGCGACGCTGATTCTCGCCGTCGTGCCGCTGCTGCTCGCGCTGACGCTGGCGGGCGGGCAGTACGCGTGGGGATCGCCGCAAGTGATCGGGCTAATTCTCTTCTCCATCGCGATGTTCGCCACCTTTGCACTGGCGGAATCCCGCGCGGTCGAACCCGTCCTGCCGCTCACCCTCTTCAAGAACCGCATCTTCGTCGTCGGCGCAATCGTGATGTTCGTCACCGGTCTCGCGCTCTTCGGGGCGACGCTCTATATCCCCCTCTTCGTGCAGGGTGTGATTGGGCGCTCGGCGGCAAGTTCGGGCGCGATCCTCACCCCGTTCATGCTCTCGCTGATCGTGGGCAGCACGACGAGCGGCCAGTTGATCTCGCGGCGCGGCCGGTACAAGGCGAACGCGCTCGTCGGCACCGCGATCATGATTGTCGGCATGACGCTCCTGGCGCGGATGGGCGTCGGCACCTCGAATGGCACGGTGATCCGCAATATGATCGTGACGGGCTTCGGCACCGGCCTGACCTTCCCGGTCTTCACGATCGCCGTGCAGAATGCCTTCCCGATCACCCTTCTCGGAGTCGTGACGAGCGCGACGCAATTCTTCCGCCAGATCGGCGGCACGCTCGGCACGGCGGTGATGGGATCGCTGCTCACGAGCCACTTCACGCATAGTTTTCAGGCTAATCTTCCGGCGGATGTCCATGCAGCCGTGCCGCCATCGGTCCTCGCGCAACTCGAGAACCCGCAAGTGCTGGTGAGCGCGCAGGCACAGGCGCAACTGAAAGGCATCTTTGCGGCAATTGGTCCGGGGGCGCAGACATTCTACGGCACCTTCGTCGGCGTTGTGCGGCAGGCGCTCGCGGACGGCACGCACGTCGTCTTCACGATCAGTGTGATCGGCGCGGTGATCGCCTTCGCTTGTACCTGGTTCCTGCAGGAAATTCCGCTTCGCAGGAGCAATCGCATCGAAGCGAGTGAGGAGACGGCGACGATGCCCTCCATCGGTCAGGTGACGACGAACGTCCCTACCGGCCAGCGCCGCCCAACCGAGGCGGTGCCGAGCAGTCGGGGTGACTGACACGAAGCGTCGTTCCGTTACTGCAAGGAGTTTCATCCATGCGCGATCAGCATTTGCCGCTCGCGATCCACCGCGTATTAAAACGCATCCCGCGCAGACATGGCGTACCGCCTCGTTAGCCAGGTTCGATCGTAATGATGGATTGATATGACACGCTCATGCTACTTCCTGAGCGGACAGAAAATGGATCGGCAATGCGCGGAGGATTGTCCCATCCGGTGGAACCTTGCTGCCGTCAACCCGTGTAGGCGATGGTGAAACTCTCCCGATCCGCCCCCAACGCTTGCGGCTGCGCGACGGTTTTCCCGTGCTGTCTGAGCGACAACGGGCCTGCGGCCACGTCCGCGATACTCTTCACCGTTCCACCAACCGTCGCGGTCGCTTCGGTGAAGGTCACGGCGCCGAAGTTCGCAATCGCCGGGTCGGGCACACCGCCCACCTCGGGCACCTCCTCAATCCATTCTGCCGAGCAATTGCAGGACTGATAGGTCGTCGCGAACGACACTTGCTGGCCTGTCGTCCGGTTTTCGAGCAGCACCGTCCAGTCACTCTCACTCGAATTCGTGATCGTGACGCTGAAAAGATCGCCGGGGTTCGCGGCGATGCGCTGGGGCGAGACATTGAAGCTGTTATCGGGCAATGCCTCGACCCACACGAAATATGTTTGCACGCCATCCTCGATGTCCTGCTCCGTGCCGGCCTGGATGAGGTCATCGGTCGCGGCGCCGCCAATGCCGATCCAGGTGGCCGCGTAGCCCGTCGTGGGGGGGGCGGTAACGGATGGGATGATCCACGTCGCATGCACCGCTGTGACGTTCTTCACATCCACTTTATAGCCGGACCAGTTCAGGGTGGGGACTGCCGTTGTCACGGGGGCAGAGGGCGCCGCGCTGGCAGGAGGAGGCGCGGCGCTCGACACGCCATAGCGCCACTGATAATACTGGCGACCGACATTGCCCATCTCCACCTGAAACCCGGCAGGGTTCGTCGCGGTATAGGTGAGCACGCGCCGCTCGAAGACCTGCACCAGCACCTGTCGCGCTATACCGGCGACCTTGACCGTCGTGAAGAATGGTTCAGAGCGCGCGTAGCCAATCGTCTGGAGGCCCGCGAGGGCGCGATACTCCGCAAATGCCTTCGGCACATTGTGCTTTGTCGCGTCGTCATAGAGCGCAAGCGTCGCCGGAGTGGTGGCATTGGCGTTGCTGGCGGAAATATCCCCGGCGGCGGAGGCGACCGCATGCGTGCCGGCGCCGGTTTGCACGGGAGCGGCATCGAGGAGGGCTTTCGCGTTGCCGCTCAGGGCGGCGTAGGTCGGGCCGGGGGTATCGGGATCACCGGCAATCGGGATGGCAGGCGGCGGGCGATTGACGAACGTGGTATCGCCCATCTGCACCTGACCCGTAATCATCTCCGTCGCGAGCAAGCCGTTCGTGATGACCCCACTCGCGAGTTCCATCCGCCCTTTGTCGAAATACTGCACGAGACGCTGGCCGCCCGGCGCGCTCGTGTATGGTTCCCGCCGGCCGTCGTAGGCGGTGTCGAGCGGGCCCCAGAAGTTCGGCGCAATCGCTTCGCCTCGCTGCCACTGCTGCTGAAAGGCGGGGGATGCGAACGCGGAAGCGGCATCCGCACGCTCCATACCGCCCAATGACAGCAGAAGTACCCAGATACCGGCAATCGTCACGATTCTTCGCATCTCGCTCCCTCATCACGTCATCGCGTATAGACCCGGCATCCGGGTATGACGCTCCGCAATATTAGAGCCGAGAACTTCCCTCTCCCAAGTTAGACGTGGATACCGAGGAGCGGTTCGCGGACGAAATAGATGAGGAAGACGAGGGCGACAACGTAGAGCGCTGGATGGATCCTCCGCCACTCGCCGCGCACGAGCCGCAGGAAGGTATACAAGAGGAAGCCCGCACCGATGCCGTTCGTGATGCTGTACGTCAGCGGGATAAGCAGGATCGTGGCGAGCGCGGGCAGCCCCATGACGAGGTTGTTGAAGTCAATACCGCCCGCCATCCGCTCCACGCCGCCTTCGCCGACGACGGTGCGCGGGGCGAGCACGCCGCTCATCAGGAAGCCGACGAGGATCAGCGCCGGGGCCGTCGCCTGCTCCGGCACGACGCCGATGATCGGCCAGAAGGGCATCGCCAGCAAGAATAAGACGCCCGTCGTTATGGCGGTCAGCCCCGTGCGCCCGCCGATACCGACGCCTGCCGCCGACTCGATATAGGTCGTCGCGGAGGAGGAACCGGCGAGGCCGCCCGCCACCGCCGCGAGCGAGTCCACGAGTAGCGGCTTCTGGACATCAGGGAAATCGCCCTTCTCGTCGAGGTAGCCCGCCATGCCGCCGACGCCGATCAGTGTGCCGACCATGTCGAAGAAATCCGAGAGGAAAAGGGAGAGAATGACGAGCACCGCCGTAAGCACGCCGAGTTTGGAGAAGAAGGCGAAGGAGATATGCCCGACGGTGGAGAAGTCCGGCGCCGCGATCCATTTGGAGGGCAGTTTCGCGATGCCGGTATCCTTGCCGTCCACGAGCCAGAGCGTGCCGCCATTCGCATAGTTCGCGATCACCGCGATGATCGTCGCGACGATGATCCCCCAGAGCAGCGCGCCGCGCACATTACGCGCGAGCAGCATTGCGGTGACGAAGAGGCCGATGATGGCGGTCGCGAGCGGCCAGCCAACGAGTTTGCCCATCGTCAGCGGCGTCCCCTGCCCAACGACGACAATTCCTGCCTGCACAAGGCCGATGAAGAGGATAAAGAAGCCGATGCCGACCGAAATCGCGCGCTTCAGTTCGACCGGGATCGCATCCATCACCAATTTCCGCAGGCCGGTGACGACGAGAATGAAGATGACGATCCCCTGCGCGACGATCACCCCCATCGCTTCCTGATAGGTCAACTTCTGTGCGCCGACCAGTTGAAAGGCGACGATCGCGTTCAACCCCAGCCCCGGCGCGAGGGCGAGCGCGCGGTTCGTGTAGAGGCCCATGAAGAGGCAGAGCAGCCCGGCGACGAGGCAGGTCGCTGTGGTGATGCCCGGTCGCAGATGCTGATCGGGTTGCGTCGTTGTGAGAATCGTTGGATTGACGAAGATGATGTAGGCCATCACCATAAACGTGGTCAACCCCGCCAGCAGCTCCGTACCGATGTCTGTGCGCCACTCGCTGAGTTTGAAGAACCGCTCCACCCATTCCAGCGTCATGCCCGATCCGGCGCCCGTTTGCTTCGTCGCCTGCCCTGCCATGCTCCGCCTCCCCTGCCTTGCAACGCATCGGCCAACTGCTCCAGCTGCACATTCGCGATGGTCCGGAAAGATGGCGTGCAGCAACATCCCCTGCAAGTCCTGACCATAGCCTACTACGCGCGGGGGTGTACGTATAGGTGGTTGCGAGCCTCACCACTCCACCGTGTAGCGGCGCACTTTCTCCGGGTCGAGCGTGACGCCGAGCCCCGGCCCTTCCGGGGGGCGCAAGAGCAGGCCGTCGGGCATCAGCGGCTGCGTGAGCACGCTATCCGACAGGCGGGTGACGAAGGATGGCCAGGTGATCGCGGGAAGCGCGGCAGCGATATGGGCGGCGGCGGCGGCGAGAATGTCGTAGTAAACCGCGACGGAGAGGGCGATACCGGCGTCCTCGGCGATCCGTGCGGCCGTGAGCGCGCCGAGAATACCGCCCTGCTTCGGTATCTTCAGGAATGCCGCCCGCGCCGCGTCGCGTTTCGCAATCTCCGCGAGACTCTCCGGCCCATCGAACGACTCATCGGCCATCACGGGTGCGGCGAAGTGGCGTGCCAGGCTCGTCAGATCATTGAGGCGGGCGACGGGTTGCTCGATCATGCCGAGGCCGCCGATCTGCTCCATCGCGGTGAGCGCCGCAATCGCTTCGTCGAGCGTGTAGCCGCCGTTTCCGTCCACCTGAAGCACGGCGCGGTTCGCCACTGCCTCACAAACAGCGCGATAGCGCGCCACATCACCCGCGATACCCATGCCGATCTTCACCTTGAGCGCTGGATAGGGCGTCGCGAGCAGCGCCGCCGCCGCCTGAGCCATCATCGCGGGGTCGGCATGCGGCACCATCGCCATCAGTGCGATTCCCTCCCGCACGCGCGCGCCGAGCAGTTGATGGACCGGCACGCCGAGCGCCTTTCCTTTCACATCCCAGAGGGCGAGATCTATCGCCGCGTGCGTGGCGCGGTGACCGGGGAGGGCGCGTTCCATCTCATCGTGCAGCCGCTCGATCTCCAGCGGCGATTGCCCGACAAGGAGCGGCGCGAGGTACGCGTCAATGTTTGCCTTAATGCCCGCCGCGCCGAACGCCGGTGGGTCAACGACGGTCTGACCGATGCCGGTCATGCCCGCATCGGTCGCGAGTTGGACGAGGACGGTCGTCGCATCGTCCCGGCTGCCGCCCGAGAGCGTCAACCGCGCCGTGCGGGGAATGGAGATGATGACGGATGTGACGGCGGTAATTTCCATGCGGTGTCCGGGATGTGAAGCGATCACGCTACCGGAAGGAAGCATACATGATCCGGGGCTACCGCGTGACAAAAAGAAAAGGCCCCCGTGGGAACCTCTTCTATCGCTATCTGTACCTGTTCCGGTCAATGCCGTGGAAGGCGGCTCGAGAGTCTGCCCTAGCCCCCGATGCCATTTGCCCACGTCATCGCCCTACTCCGTTATCGTGAAACCGAAATACCGGTTAGTTCCAGGTGATGTCGTACATTGCGCTGCCCTCCATTGCGACACTACATCCCCAATGCCAATTGCTCTCCAGCATTGCCTCGCCCTGATAACCATGCATTGCTGTGTATGCACGGACGTTGTGAACGTGACAATACGATAGCAGCGTAGCAGTCCGCCGGGTATGAATCAAGCGCTATAATAAATGATTATCTCATATTACGAATATGCATGGAGGTTCTTTTTTACTCTTTACGCCAAGAATACAAATTGCGCCCTGTCGTCGGGTTTGTCGTTCGCATCGGGGGTATGCCGAGGGTGAGCTGAAAAGACCCGTGCATGACTGGCGGATCGGGGCTTATGCGTCGTCTGTCCGCCGCCAGATCGTGCCGTCCACACCGAGGGCGAAGACGAGGAGCGGGCCATCAGGCGTCGCATCATTCGCGGTAGTGGTCATAGCGAGCGCGAGCACCCCGGTTGGCGTGACGTTCTCACTCCAGCGGTCGAAGGAGTGACCCCGGGAGCGCGAGCGGTAGACGCCATCGCTCGTCGCGGCGAGTACGATCCCGTCCGCACGATAGTGCGGTGACACCGCCAGGGCGGTGATCGAAATCGGGTCGCCATTCTGGGTGGCGAGCGAAACGCCGTGCCAGAGCGGCACGCGCGTGCCGCCTTGTCTCTCCCAGGCATTACGGCTCGGCTGCCATACCCCCCCGGCACGGCCAACGAAGAGGGCATCATCGCCATTTCCATGCTGGTCGAGGGCGACC
>JAICJW010000548.1 GCA_025928215.1 Chloroflexia bacterium
ATTAACGTGTCCGCGTCCGCGTACCCGGCACGGCGAACGAGCGGGCGAAAGCGGCGCTTGAGGCGGCGTGTCAGGCTGGCGGCGTTCGGCGTGGAGAGGAGCAGGACGCCGCCGGGCCGCAGCCGCGCGACGGCATCGTGGAGGAAGGCCGCCGGATCGTAGACGTGTTCCAACACCTCGAAGGCCGAGACGACATCGAAGGGCCGACCGTCCGCGTAGCGTTCCGGTTCCTCGACCGCCGCGCGGAGATAGCGGACATTCGGGCGGGCGCGCAGCTCGTTCGCGACGGCGATATTGCGGTCGCTGATGTCCACACCGATGACCTCGTCCGCGAAGGCCGCGATTGCCGCCGTAATGACGCCATCGCCGCAGCCGAGATCGAGCCAGCGGGGGTGAGCGGGCGCGTAGCGCCGCGCGAAGGCGATCCGCCGCGCCAGATAGAGTTCCTGCAATGCGCCGGAGCGGAACCGCCCCTCGGTTTGCGTCGGCATCACGTCGTTATAGTAGACGCGCTGTGCCGCCTGCGCCTCTTCCCGGCTCCCGTACCGCCCGTGCTGGACACTCATCGCCCTGCCTCCTTCGCTCGCAGTGTACGGGAGATGCGCGGATAGCGTCCAATCTCTGTGATACTGCAAATGCGTACTGAAAGGAGTACGGAATCTTGATTTACGCCCTCGCTACGATCAACTGCTCGCTGATCTTGCCGCTCATTCCTTTACGCCCGCGCTGAAGCCTCATCTCCTTTCGGGTCGCCTCAAAGGAATATGGGCGGTGAGCCTCATGTATTCGTCCCGTATCACCCCGACGCTTCTCGTCTCCGAGAAGGGAATTACCTTGCTTGCTATCGGCAGCTATGATGAGGTCTATCAGTAGCCGCGCGCTCATGATATACTCTCTTGTAGTCGTGATTTTATTCACAATCATGGCATCAGGAGGGGGTCCCCATGAGCAACGCAGACAATCCGGGGCGTCGTGTCGTCATCGTCGTGGACATGCTGCGCGGGTTTTTGGAACCGGGCCGGCCGCTCGATTGCGGCGAGGCAGCGCGGGCAATCATCCCGGCGGTGCGGCGCACGATTGAGGAGGAGACGGCACGCGGTGCGACAGTTCTCTGGGTGGCGGACAACCACGCGCCGGACGATAAGGAGTTCGCGATGTTTCCGCCGCACTGTATCCGCGGCACCGCCGAGGCTGAGATCATCCCCGCGCTCGCCGATCTCGTGGACGCCGCGAACGTTCTCCCGAAGACGCGCTACAGCGGCTTCTATGGCACGGACCTTGATGCACGCCTGGCGCGGCTCCAACCGGATATCATCACCGTCGTCGGTGTTTGTACGGACATCTGCGTTCTGCACACCGTCGCGGACGCGCGGAACCGCGATTACGCGGTCATCGTTCCGGCGGAGTGCGTGGCGACCTTCGACCCGGCGGCGCATCGCTTCGCGCTCGATCATTTGCGGCGCGTGCTGGGCGCAGTAGTCAGCAGCCAGTAGCCAGTAGTCAGAAGGGACGTGGATTCACTGACTACTGACTACTGACTACTGACTACTACAGGAGGAAACCATGCCGAACGACGCGCTCTTCACACCGACCGAAGCCGTGCTGCGCGGCGATACGGCGGATGTCTACTTTCACCGCACGAAGCAAATCCTCGCGGCGGCAGGCGTCAACCCCATCGTGACGATGGAGGTCTTCGCCGGGCGGGAGGGGATACTCTGCGGCATGCGGGAAGTTCGCGCGCTGCTCGAACGGGTCTGCTCGCCCGACGCGACGATCGAAAGCCTCGTGGACGGTGACACGATGACCCGCAAGGAGGCCGTCCTGCGCATCCGCGATCATTACCAGTCGTTTTGCCTCTACGAGACGGCGTATCTCGGCTATCTCTCCTCCGGCACGGGCTGGGCGACGGCGGCGCGGGCGGCGGTGACGGCGGCGGACGGCGTGCCGGTGATCGCCTTCGGGGCGCGGCATATCCATCCGAATGCCGTCGGCGCGATGGAGTACGCCGCAATCGTTGGCGGCTGCCAGGCGTGTGCCTCCGTCGTCGGCGCGGCGATGGCGAATCTGCCGCCTTCCGGGACGATGCCGCATTCGCTCGTCCTTGTTCTCGGGGACACGGTGCGGGCAGCGCGGCTCTTCCATGCGACGATAGACCCGGCGGTCAGCCGCGTCGTGCTTGTGGATACCTTCCATGATGAGGTCGAGGAGGCGCTGCGGGTCGGTGAGGCGCTCGGCGAAGACCTCTGGGGCGTCCGCC
>JAICJW010000292.1 GCA_025928215.1 Chloroflexia bacterium
GGGCTGCAGGCGCCGAGGATCCGGTAGGGGCCGCGCTCGACCCCGAGCTTCTCTTTCAGCGTGCTCGCGACGTCGATCTCGGTGAGGACGCCGAACCCTTCCGCCTTGAGCGCCGCCTTCGTCCGTTCGAGGGCCACATCGAAGGGGAGTGCGAGTGTTGTATCGAACCCGTAGGATTGGTGTGTCGTTGCCATCGGTCCCTCCCGTCTCATCACCGCGCGATCAGTTCGCGCGTCTCTTCCATCTGCTTCACGAGGATCCCGCGCACGATCGCGCAGGCGTCCAGGATCTCGGGGTAGGCGAGCGCGTAGTGGATCGTCGTCCCCGCCCGCCGGGTCGTGACGATGGTGCGCTGCCGCATCATCGCGAGGTGCTGCGAGACGTTCGCCTGCCGCAGCCCCGTCGCCTCGACCAGTTCGCCGACCGTCCGCTCCCCCGCGCCGATCAGGTGCAGGAGTTCCTGGCGCACGGGGTCGGCCAGCACCTGGCAGAGTTCCGCCTGCAGCGCGTAGAGTTTGCGTTCCCGTTCGTCATCTGCCATCTGTAAGTGCCTCCATTCGCATATTCGCAATAAGGAATGTATCACGCGGTCGTGCCGTTGTCAAGGGATGAGCGGGCCACGCCCGCCCCACGGCGATCGCAACGGGAGTGTCGCGGCGCATGCCGCCGTTGTCACACGTTTGTGACGGCGCCGGCCGTATTGTGGCGTTGGGAGCGTATGGCATGGCGGATTATCTGATCATCGCGTTCTTCTGCTCACCTTCCTCGGCATCGGGCTGGCGTCCGTCTTCATGATCGCCGCCGAGGAGCGGCGCCAGCGCCCTGCCCCGGCGCGGCGTGATGCGCCGCGTGCAACGGCCGCTATCAGTCGGCATGGACGATGACCGCATGGCGGCGTGATTGGTGGAGAGATGAGCACCATACCGGAGAAGCGACGCATCCTGATCGTGGACGACGAGCGGCCCCTGCGCGATCTCGTGGCGGGCTATCTGCGCCGCGAAGGGTATGACGTGCTCGCGGCCGCCGATGGCCCGACGGCGCTCGACATCGCGCGCGCCTCGCGTCCCGATCTCGTCATCCTCGACGTGATGCTGCCCGGATTGGACGGCGTCGAGGTCTGCCGGCGGCTGCGCCAGTTCTCCGACGCCTACGTGCTGATGCTCACCGCGCGGACGGAGGAGATCGACAAGATCGTCGGGTTATCCGTTGGTGCCGACGACTATGTGACCAAGCCCTTCAGCCCGCGCGAACTCGTCGCACGGGTCAAGGCGCTCTTCCGTCGGCCACATTCCGGTGGCGGCGAGCCGAATGAACCGCCCGTATGCCGGTTCGGAGCCCTCGTGATAGACGAGGGGCGACACGAGGTGAGCAAGTACGGCCGAACGCTGGCACTCACCGCCCGCGAGTTCGCCCTCCTGTCGACGCTGGCGGCGCATCCCAAGAGGGTCTTTTCGCGATCTCAGCTACTCGAACATGTCTGGGGCCAGGAATATTACGACGATCACGTCGTGGATGTTCATGTCGCCAATCTGCGCAAGAAGATTGAGGACGACCCCGCCCGCCCCATCTACATCGAGACGGTCCGGGGCGTCGGCTACCGCTTCGGCATGGAAGCGGGCTGAACAGATGGGCTGGCTGCGGGCGAACCTGCGCGTCAAACTCCTCCTCTCCTATCTCCTCACCGTGCTCGTCGGCGGCGTCACGCTCTTCATCGCGGCACAGCTCGTCGCGCCCTCGTTCTTCGCCCAGCACATGGCGCGGATGATGGGCGGTCGCCCCATGATGGGCAGCGTGACCGCTGCGGATCCCTCGCTGGACCGCGCCTTCCGGGACTCGTTGATGCAGGCGCTCCTCGTCGGGGGTGGCGTGGCGGCGTTGGTCGCGGTGATCGTCAGCCTCTTCGTCGCGCAGCAGATTGCGCGACCGGTGCAACGGATGCTCGCGGCGACCCGCCGGATCGCGTCGGGCCATTACGCCGAGCGCGTGCCCATTGAACCCGGCAACGCGGGCGATGAGATCGGGCATCTCGCGGAGAGCTTCAACGAGATGGCGACATCACTGGAGCAGACGGAGCGGCGGCGCCTCGACCTGATCGGCGACATCAGCCACGAGTTGCGCACGCCGATCGCCACGATAGAGGGCTACCTGGAAGGGTTGCTCGACGGCGTCGTCGAGCCATCCGCGCAGACGTGGGCACTGCTCCACGATGAGGCGGGCCGGCTGCGGCGCCTCGTTGAGGACTTGCAGCAACTCTCCCGCGCCGAGGCACGCCAGATCACGCTCGCGATCCGTCCCATAGCGTCCGCGGCGATCGTCGCGCGGACGCTCGACCGGCTCCGACCGCAGTTCGACGAGAAAGGGCTCACCCTACGGAGCGAGATGCCGAGTGACCTGCCGCCGGTCGCGGCGGACGAGGATCGGGCGGTGCAGGTCCTGACCAATCTGCTCATCAACGCGCTCCGCTACACCCCCGTGCCGGGTGACGTCACGCTCGCAGTCACCCACACGGGCGATGCCGTGACCTTCGCGATCGCGGATACCGGGATCGGCTTCGCGCCCGAGCAAGCACCGCAGCTCTTCGATCGCTTCTACCGCGTGGACAAGTCCCGCTCGCGGGCGCTGGGCGGCTCGGGGATCGGCCTGACGATCGCCCGCGCCCTCGTCGAGGCGATGCACGGCCACATCTCCGCCACCTCCGCCGGGCCGGGCCAAGGCAGCACCTTCGCCTTTACGCTCCCCGTCGCCGCCTGATACCCCGACGATTTCTTGATCGCATCTTAATCTAGCCACGCATGAACGCTTGATCTTGCCGCCCTACAGTGGGATCAGAAACGATGAGATGCCACCAAAGGAGGCAACGCGATGATGGGCAACTATGGACGGTGGGGCGGGATGGGATGGTTCGGCGGCCTGATGATGCTGCTGTTCATGGTCGCGCTCATCCTGCTCGTCGTCTGGGCGGTCCGCGCGCTCTTCCCCACACCACGCCGCGATGAGCGGGGCACGGCACTCGCCGTCCTCCAGCGGCGCTACGCGGCGGGGGAGATCAGCGCGGCGGAGTATGAACAGGCACGGCGGCTCCTCGACGGAGTCGCGGCGCAGCGGCACCATGGAAGCAGCTAGGAGGCACATGATGAAAGCACGGATGTTTGGGTGGGTCATCGCCGGGTTCGTCGCCCTGACGCTCGCGATCGGCGGGACGGGTCTGGCGCTGGCGCAAGGACCGAATGGGATGACGGGTGGCAATGGCCCGAACGGCGCAGGCTATCCCGGCATGGGGCCGGGCGGCATGATGGGTGGCTCGGGTTCGTACAGTGGCTACAGTGGCATGATGAACGGGAGCGGACCGTTCGCGGGCGGGGCTGGGATGATGGGCGGGCGCGGGCCGATGGGAGGCTACGCGACAAACGGCACCGAGCAGCCGGTCACGAGCCTCGATCAGGCGCAGCAGGCGGTGCAGGCCTACCTCGATCGCTATGGAAACGCGAACCTGGCCGTGGACGAGGTGATGGAGTTCCAGCAGAACTTCTACGCGATCGTCAAGGAGAAGGACACCGCCACGAAAGCTTTCGAGGTGTTGGTTGACCGGAACACCGGCACCGTCTTCCCCGAATATGGCCCGAACATGATATGGAACACGAAGTACGGGATGATGCACTGGCAGAACAGTAGCACGCAACCGCTGACGGTCTCGCCGGAGCAGGCTACGCAGATTGCGGGGCAGTGGCTGGTGCAGAACCAGCCGGGCGCGATGACCGAGACGCCGGACACGTTCTACGGCTACTACACGCTGCATATCATGAAGGGCGGCAAAGTGACCGGGATGCTCTCGGTGAACGGCTACACCGGCCAGGTCTGGTACCACACCTGGCACGGCGCCTTCATCGGGATGAAGGAGGCCGGTGCCTGAACCCGCTTCCCGCGACGTCCATACTTGGCGACGAATGTTCGGATCGGGCGATGCGGAACGCCCGATCCGTC
The DNA here is from genome assembly GCA_025928215.1 of Chloroflexia bacterium. Taxonomy (GTDB): domain Bacteria; phylum Chloroflexota; class Chloroflexia; order Thermomicrobiales; family JALYUS01; genus JALYUS01. The sequence continues at coordinate 3,982 of JAICJW010000292.1, forward strand.
TCGGTGCGCGTCCGCCGCACCTCGCGGATTGGCACGCTGCCGCAACGATTCGCCCCATGGTTGTCACGCGTCTGTCATGCCCCTTCGTCTAGGCTTCCGGAGAATGGCACGCCGCGGTGATATTCCGGATGGAGGGGAGAGATGGAGAACTCGGCACGAGGACGCGCTTCCGCGCCGGTCGATGACCCCAGGAAAGAAGACTATTGGCAGCCGGGGGCAGGGAGCCCGATCAACTACCTGATCGCGTGCTTCGCCGACCGAGCCGCGGCCGACGCGGCCGTCCGGCGGCTGATCGACGCCGGATTCGCGCGCGATGCCACCCTGATCCTGGACGGCCCGCCGGCGTATGAGGCGTTGCTGCGAGCCGAACAGGACGATGCGCGCTATCGCTGCGCGCTGGCGTTCGAGGAACTCTTCACCGATCCGCGCATCCAGCGCGGGGCGTACTACGAGGAGCTGCGGCAAGGCCGGACGGTGATCCTCGTCCACGCGCCCGGCGCGGAGAGCAAGGAGCGCGCAGTCGGGATCGTCAAGCGGGCGGGCGGCAACCATCTCTCGTATCGCGGCCGCTGGCTCCACGAACAAATCCCCTGAGAGGCGGACCGTGCGGTGCCGTCGAGGACGTGCGGCGCCAGCCGACGTCGCGAGTCTGATGCATTCTCGTATTCGCATATACAAATATTGAAACGGTTTTGTCACATCCCCGGCCCGATCGTCACGCCCCTGCGATGCCCGCAGGGCCATGCTGTGCATGGAGGGTGGGAACAGGGAGAGGGCAAGCGCCACCCGCCGGGAAGGATCGGACCATGGACACGGTAACGAACGACAAGATGGCGACCATCCTCTTTTCCGGGACCGTTGATAAGCTGCTGGCGGCCTCCATCCTCGCCTCGGGCGGAGCGGATCGCGGCGGAGGTGACTGGCACGCCATCCGACGACGGACACTACAACGGGCACGTGATGTGCTTCATCGAGATGGGCAAGGAGCAGGCGACGACGATCAACTTCGACTACGACCGCCCGCGCCGCCGCACCCGAGCCGCATCCACCACTACGAGAAGATAGTCTTCAACCGCGCGTACTGGCATATCGTGCCGACGGGCATCGTGTAGATGCCGGGAAAGGAGTGGTCACCATGCCATTCGTGGACTTCATGCAATCGCCATTCGGTCGCACCCTGCGGGTTGGCATCGGCCTCGTGCTGATTATCCTCGGCCTCTTTACCGTCGGTGGCGCCCTGGGCATCGTCCTCGCCGTCGTCGGGTTGGTGCCGCTCGTCGCCGCGGTGATGGGGGTCTGCATCCTCGGCCCACTCTTCGGCGCCGACTTCCATGGCTACATCCGGACGCGATGACGCGGTGGCCGCGCGAGAGGGGGACACAATGGGGGAGAGCCCGCCCACGATCAATCGCCTTGTTGCGGTCTGCGCCCATCCCGATGATGAGTCCTTCGGGTTGGGCGCGGTGCTCACCGCCTACAGGGTGGCCGGCACCGAAATATCCCTCCTCTGCTTCACGCGCGGGGAGGCCTCCACCCTCGGCATGGAGGTGGGGGACCTCGCCACCGTCCGCTCGCGCGAGCTTGCCTTGGCAGCCGCCGCGCTCGGGATCCGGGACGTGCTCCTGCTCGATTATCCGGATGGGGGCCTGGCGGGCATTCCGCTCGATATTCTCGCCACGGAAGTGGTGCGGATGGCGGAGGGCGCGGACGCGCTCCTGGTCTTCGATGAGGGAGGCATCACCGGCCATCCGGATCACATGCAGGCGACGGCCGCCGCGGAGATGGCCGCCGTCTGGCTCGGATTGCCAGTCTACGGCTGGGCGATTCCGCAGGATGTCGCAACAACGCTGAACGAGGAGTTCGGCACCGCGTTCGTAGGCAGAGATCCGGCGACGCTTGCCTTCCA
>JAICJW010000080.1 GCA_025928215.1 Chloroflexia bacterium
CGAGCGCGGGCGGCGCGTCCGTCGATACGTCGCCCGATCTGCTGATCCGGGTCGCAGAGGCCGCGCGGACCACTTGGAACGGGGAGGCACCCGCATGTGCCATGCGAGGATCGAGGCGTTTTTGTCGAATCGGCGATCGAACGCGGCAGCGGATTCCACGACGTGGGCAAATTGCCTGACACATATTCATCTGGGGCGCCCGGAACGGCGTCTCGCAGAGGTGGGGGCCCCAACCGCGAGCAGGTTCCGCGTATACGGCTGGCACCGTACCCGATACCGCGCGAGGGCAAAACCCGCTCATCCCTCTTCAGTCGCAGGGAGATCGAGTTCGACACGCATGCTGCCATCCTGGGGGCGTGCGTGTTCCGGTAGATGGAGATCGCGGAAAAGGTGGAGCATCCGGTCATTGTCCGGTAGGACGAACGCGTATAGGCGATGAATACCATGCCGTCTCGCTATCGCGATCAGCCGCTGGGTCAAGGCGGTCCCCAGCCCGCGGCCCTGCCAGCGATCCGTGACGATCGCGGCATACTCGGCGCGATCCGTCCCCTCCTCGCGATCGTAGCGGATGACGGCGATGATCGTCGCGGGCGCCGTCGGATCGAGCGCGACGAGCGCGAACCGATTCGTGCCGTCGAGATCGGTGAAATAGTGCGCCCGCTCCGCCGTCAGTTCCGGCAGGAAGCCAAAGAAGCGAAAATAGACCGATTGCACCGACAAGCCCGCATGGAATACCTGCAACGCGGCGGCATCATCCAGCCGAATCGGTCGAAACGGCACGACCGCTCCGTCCACAAGCATGAGCGTCCCCTCCTCGACCATCGTGTTGTCGCTCCCTTCTTCCTCAGGCGTCCTCATGTCCACCAGCCCCCCTTCACCCTTCCCGCTCACTGCACGGTCCGTCGTGCCGCCAATAGCCGCAGGCCGTTGGCGACGACCACCAGGGTACTGCCCTCGTGCGCGATGACGCCGATCGGCAGGCGGATAAACCCAAGGGCGGCGATCGGTGCGAGCACCGCGATCACCCCGAGCGCGATCGTCACGTTCTGCCGGACGACGCGGCGGGCGCGACGGCTCAGGTCCACGCCGTCCGCGAGCGTGGCGAGGTCGTCCGCCATCAGCGCGACATCCGCCGTCTCCAACGCCACATCGGTGCCCGCGCCGCCCATCGCGATCCCGACCGTCGCGGCGGCGAGCGCGGGCGCATCGTTCACGCCGTCCCCCACCATCGCGACGGCGCCATAGCGCTCCTGGAGTTCATGAATCGCGGTCAGTTTGTCCTCCGGCAGCAGTTCGGCGCGCACGCTGTCCAGCCCGAGTTCCGCGCCGATTGCCTCCGCCACCCGCGCGTTATCCCCGCTCAGCATCACCGTCTGCCGCACGCCGAGCCGCTTGAGCGCGGCGATCACGCCGCGCGCCGAGGGGCGGATCGTGTCGGCGAGCGCGATGGAGCCGAGATAGGCCGATCCACGTGAGACGAACACGACCGTCTTCCCCGCTGCGCGCAACGACTCGGCACGGGTAATCGCTTCGTCCGGGACCCCGACATCGGCATCCGCGAGGAGCGCGATCGTACCCACGCGCGCGCTCTCGCCGGCGATGACCGCCTCAACGCCGTTGCCGACGATCGCGCGAAAACCACTCGCACGGGGGAGCAACAGCTCGTGCACCGTCGCGCTTCCGAGCACGGCGCGGGCGAGCGGGTGTTCCGAGTGCCGCTCGATGGCCGCCGCCACTGCGACGAGTTCATCGGTGGTCACGCCCGGTGCGGGCACCAGGTCCGTGATCTCGGGCCTGCCGCGCGTCAGGGTGCCCGTCTTGTCGAAGGCAACACAGTTCACCCGCCCGAGTTCCTCTAGCGCCCCTCCGCCCTTGAAGAGGACGCCGCGCTTGGCCGCTGCCGCGATCGCGGAGAGGATCGCCGCGGGCGTGCTGATGACGAGCGCGCAGGGCGAGGCGACGGTCATCAGCGTCATCGCGCGGTAGAAGGCGGGGGCAAACGCGGCCCCGAACATGAGCGGCGGCACCGCGATGAAGAGACCGACGACGAATAGCACGCCGATCGTGTAGCGCGTGCCGATCCACTCGGTCATCCGCTGCGTCGGCGTCCGCTCCGCCTGCGCCTCCTCGACCATGCGGATGACGCGTGCCAGGGTGCTCTCGCCCGCCAGTTTGGCGACGCCGACTTCGAGCGCGCCGTCGCCGTTGATGGTTGCCGCGAAGACGGGGGAACCGGGGCTCTTCGGCACCGGCACCGATTCGCCCGTGATCGGCGCCTGGTCTACGCTCGAAATGCCCGCGAGCACCGTGCCGTCCGCAGGGAGGCGCTCGCCGGGGCGGACGATGACGACATCGCCGACGACCAACTCCTCGACCGGAACGATCCGCTCAACGTCATCTCGTCGGACGAGCGCCTGCTCGGGGCTGAGCTTCATCAGCGCCCGGATCGCGTGGCGGCTGCGGCCCATCGCGTAGTGCTCCAGTGCGCCGCTGAGGGAGAAGAGGAACATGAGGGTCGCACCCTCGCGCCACTGGTTGACAGCGGCCGCGCCGAGCGCGGCGAGCACCATCAGGAGGTTCACGTCGAGCGTCCGCCGCCGCAGTGCGGTCACCGTGCCGAGGACGGGATACCAGCCGCCCGTCACATACGCGACGAGATAGAAACCGAGTGCCACTTCCGGCGACATGAGGCCGGAACCGCGCCCGATCCAGCCCGCGAGTACGGTGGCGAGACAGGTGGCGGTGAGCGCGAACATGCGGCGCTGTTCGGCCCGCTCCGCGCGATCCACGGTTTCGGGCGCGCGTTGTGTCGTTGGCTTGAACGCCGAAACCAACCCGGCACTACTCTTCTGCACCTCGGCTGCCCCGTGGTCTATGACACTGGATTGATCTGGCATTACCTGCTCCGTACGAGCGCGCCGCCATCGCGTGGCGGCGCGCTCCATGTGTGCGACGAAGGTTCGCGGCGCTACGGCTTGCCGAGCAGCACCTGCCGCCGGTGATCGTACTCAGCGTCGTCCAGTTCGCCGGATGCATACCGCTGCTGGAGGATGGTGAGGGCGTCCGGCCCGCGCGGCGTAGTCGGGCGATTGTCTCGTTTACTGCTGTCGATGATGAGCCGGGCGATGATCCAAATCAGTCCCGCCAAGAACGCCGTCGTCACGATCATGCTGACGACCATCCAGCCCCAATGCCCTCCGTAGCCATTACCGTAATACATCATCTCGTGACTCCTTTCTCATTTGCGAGCACCCTGCGGCCCCGCACGATCACGGTACGCCAGAAGGCGTCGCAGATGCATCGCGATTCGGCGCGGGGCATGACAAAACCGTTGCAAAGCGCGTCATGCGATCAGGCGCGCGATGGCGAAGGCGGCGGTCGCGGCGAGGCCGCCGATCAGCATCGTCTGGAAGGCGCTGCGCGCCATTGGCGCGCCTGTGAAGCGCCCCTTGACACCGCCGAAGAGGAAGAGCGCGAGCAACGTCACGATCACTGAGACAACCAGCGCCGTCCGCGCGCTTCCGAGCGCGATATATGGACTCAACGGGATCAAACCGCCCGTGATATATGCCCCGGCAATCGTCAGCGCGCTCGTCAGGGCGCGCTTCGGGTCAGGCTTCTCCAGCCCCAACTCGAAGCGCATCATGAAATCGACCCATTGCGCGGGTCGGGCGGCGAGGGCATCAACGACCCCCACTCGCTCTGTCGTGGGGATGCCATAGTCGCCGAGGATGCTGTCCACCTCCGCGCGCTCGGCCTCCGTCTTCTCGACGATCTCGCGCTCCTCGCGGCGGCGCTCGTTCGCATAGTGCTCGGCGTCGCTGCGAGCAGCAAGGTAGCCGCCCAGTCCCATCGCGATCGAGCCCGCCGCGATCTCCGCCAGCCCCGCCGTGACAATGATATGGGTGGCGATGACCGCGCCGGAGAGCCCCGCCGCCAGCGCGAACGGCACCGTCAGGCCGTCGGACATGCCGATGACGACGTCCCGGACGGTCTCGCCTGCGGTGAAATGGCGCTCAACGTGCGGCGTTTGCGGCATCGCGGATCGCTCCTACTGGTTCGGCCTCGAGTGAGTCGGTCCCGGCCAGCGCCGTCGAGCGGACGAGCAGGACCGGTGTGTGCGATGACTCGACGAGGCGCTCCGCGACGCTGCCCATCACCCAGCGCCCGATGCCTGTCCGGCCATGCGTCGCCGCGACAACGAGGTCGTACTTCTCCTCGTCCATGAGCGAGAGTAAGCGGCTCGCTGGCTCGCCGTCTCGCACGACCGCCTCGACGGTGAGTCCGGCGCTCCGCAGCCGCTCCGCAGTCGAGTCGAGGTACACACGCGCCGCAGCGCGCGACTCCTCCATTGCGTGATCGAACGTGTCCGGGGCCACAAGGGGCGCATACGGCGAGGCCATGTAGATGCCACCTGGAAAGGCCACGACACGAGCGAGCGTCACCGATGCGCCACATGATCGGGCAAGATCCGTGACGAGCGGGAGCACCGCCTCAGCCAACTCCGAACCGTCGAGCGGGACGAGAATGCTGCGAACGGGTGCGGGCGTCTCCGCATGCTCCGGTGCATCCTTCGCGCGCACCACGAGCGTCGGCACCGTCGCGCCGGTAATCACCTTGCGCGCCACGCTGCCGAACGCCCAGTGGAACGCGCCACCCCACCCGTGCGAGGCCATGACGATCGCATCCGTAGCGTTCTCATCCGCGTACCGGAGGATTTGGTCGGCAGCATCACCGACGGCGACAGCGGTCGTGACCCGCACGCCGTGGGTGCGAAGAGACTGCGCCAGCGCGTCGAGTGCGTCCCCCGCGTCGGCGAGTTGTATCGCTTCCGTCGCCGCATTGTAGAGGACATAGTTGTCTGTGAGCATCTGCATCGGCGGCACGACGCTCAGAAGCGTAACTGATGCATCCTCTGCGGACGCGAGCGCGAACCCGTATGGCAGGGCGCACTGCGCGAGCGGCGAGCCATCGAGGGGGACAAGGATGTGGGTGAACATGCCAGACTCCTTCATGCAGTGGCAGATGGGATGCGACGGTTCGCGTACGCGGAGACGGCATCCAGCACCGCTGTGTCGATCACGATCTCCGGCGTACCCATCGTGATATGGCGATCATCGGCCTCATCGCCCGCACGCCAGCGCAGATGTGCCTCGCCGGCGGCCACGTCGAACGCGACAGAGAGGTCCGGCGCGTCGTATTCGACCGCGCGATAGCCCGTCGAACGGCTGCGGCAGGCGAGAATCGCCCCCTGCCCTGAGTGGAGGCCGGGAGCATCCATGGCCTCGGCGACCTCGGCGAGCCGACGCAGCAGATACGGCGCGAAGTGGGCGACAATCGCAGTAGCCCGCGCGTCCGCCTCGTCCCGATGCTCGATCTCGTCGATTCGCGGTTCGACAATCCGGCGTAGGTTCTGTGTGAAGCTCATCGCTCGCTCCTCTCGATGTATCGACGGGAACCGTCCGATGCACTGCCCGGCGAAAATTGCCTCGTCGGTTCCCCCACGAACACTTTCATACATGCGGCGTCACAACGGCGTCGCGCGCATCCCGCCGATGTGTCAAATCCGTACCAATGTGCGGCATCGTACAACGCTCAGGCTTGGGAGGCTGCTGACATCGCGGCGCGCACAATGAGCACCGGCGTGTGTGAGGCCTCCACGATCCGCTCCGCGACACTCCCGAGCATCCAGCGTTTGACGCCGGTCCGGCCATGCGACGACATCACAACGAGGTCATACTGCCCGTCCGCGAGCAGATCGAGCAGATCATTTGCCGGGCTGCCGGCCAGCACGACGGTCGTCGCGGCGATGCCCGCTTCGCGCAGTTCCACCGCGCTCGCATCCAAAACAGCGGCGGCAGCCTCCCGCTCCGCATCGATCGCGTCAGCCAGATATGATTGCGCCATCAGGGCCGCGTACGGGGAGTCCAGATACATCGTCGTCGGGATCGGGACGACGCGGGCGAGCGTTACCGCCGCACCGAGCGGCTTCGCCAAATCCTTCGCGAGCCGTAGGGCCTTCCGTGCCAGGTCGGAGCCGTCGAGCGGGACGAGAATCGTCCGGATCGTCGCGGGCTCGCCGGGCCGGTCGGGGGCGGCACGGGGCCGGACGACCAGCGTCGGCACGGTCGCGGTCGTCAGCACTTTGCGGGCGACACTCCCGAATGCCCAGTGAAGAACACCGCCCGCGCCGTGCGTGGCCATAACAATGCACCGGCCATCACTCCGTTCGGCATAGCGCACGATTTCCTCGGCGGCATCGCCGACGGTGGCGTACGTGTCGCCGCGCCGCGCCGCGCCGCCCAGCGTGCTCGCGCGCGATTCCAGCATGTCGCCCGCCCGTGCGAGCAGCGCTGCCTCCTCGGTTGCGCCATAGCGCAACTGGTAATCGAGCGACAGTTTGGGGAGGGGTACGACATGCATGAGCGTGACTGGCACGCGCATCGCATCGCCGAGCGCCAAGGCGTACGGGAGCGCACTCTCCGCGAGCGGCGAGCCGTCGAGCGGGACCGTGATGCTATCAAACATGCTGCGTCTCCTTGGTTTGCGCGCTACTGTCGAAGGTGGGAGTTCCCGCTGCGCGCGCCTTCGCATAGGCGGACACCGCAGCGAGCAGCATGGCGTCGATCTCCGCACCGGGCGTCTCGATGGTGATCGGGCGATCGTCGGTGTCTCCGCCTGCGAGCCAGGAGAGATGCGCTTCGCCGTCGGCGACATCGAGGACGATATGCAGGTCGTTCGCGGCGAATTCAACGCTGTGATAGCCATGCACATCGCGCCGGGCGAAGATCGCGCCCTGCTCGGAATAGAGGCCGGGCGTGTCAAACGCGGCGGCCATGTCGGCGAAGCGCCGTAACACATAGGGGCCATGGAACGCCACAATTTTTCGTGCCTGCTCCTCGCCATGCCATGCTTGTCTCTGCGCGGTGGCCAGCGACCCCACGATGGTGCGCAGATGCTCTTCGAAACTCATTTGAGCGCCTCCTACGATGCACATCGCGATCACGGCACACGCGCCGTGACGGGAGCGGCGGCAATGAGGGGCAACAGTGCCGTCGATCTGCCTGCTCTTCCATACACTATCGTCGCTCCGTCGTCACAAAGGCATGACGCCGGGCGGACGGGCATCGCAAAACCGTACCAACTTCGCGCGACATCGCCGGACTGCAACGCAAATGCGGCGCGGGAGCGCTCGCTGTGACGGCTTTGACACGGAACTGACGGTACACTGTTCCGGTACTTCGATCACATTCTTCGGGTGGTGTAAATGATACTTATCGTGCTGATCGCGTGGCTGACGACGTTTCTGATCAATATCATCCCCTTCTTCATGCCGCCGACGTGGACGCTACTGGCGTTCTTCCGCGTCCGGTTCGATCTACCGACGTGGCTGCTCGCGCCCGGTGGGGCGGTCTGCGCGACGGCGGGGCGCTGCGTGCTGGCGCTCCTGACGCGACGCTTCGGTGCGCGTTTCCTCCCGGCGAAGGAGCAAGCGAACGTGCGACACCTAGGCATGTTCCTCAAGCGGCAGCACTGGTCGTACGCGGGGATCCTCTTCTACGCGTTCGGTCCGATCCCGTCGCCCCACCTCTTCATCGCGGCGGGCCTCGTGGGGCTGGACTTGCGGCTCGTCGCCGGCGCATTCTTCACCGGGCGACTCGTCAGCTACAGCGCCCTGGTCGCGGGGACGGGCGCGGCGGCGGACCGCCTCGGGCCGCTCTTCAGCCGGCAGTTCGGCGGTGCCTTCGCGCTCATCGGTCCGCTGACCGCCGCCGGGATGGTGCTCGCCCTCGTGAAGATCGACTGGCGATCGGTGCTCCAGCGGTGGATGAACGGCCACGATCGCCCGGCGCGCGAGACCCAACCATGAGCGTGCAACCGGCCTCCCCTCCGTCAGTGCGTCATGCACGGCGGTTCCACCTGCGGCTGCGCCAAAGTGTCCTCCACCGCTGGTTCGGTCAGCTCGGCCCCGGTATCGTCACCGGCGCGTCGGATGACGACCCCTCTGGCATCGCCACGTATTCGGCGGCGGGCGCGCAGACGGGATACCGGTTCCTCTGGACCGCCCTGCTCACGCTACCATTGATGGCTGTCATCCAGGACATGTGCGCGCGCATCGGCCTCGTCACCGGCCACGGCCTCGCGGGCGCGCTGCGGCTGCGCTTCCCGCGCCCCGTCGTCCTCGCCGCGGTCGCGCTCCTCTTCGTCGCCAACATCTTCAACGTCGGCTCGGACATCGCGGCGATTGCGGCGGCCCTCAACCTGCTCGTGCCGATCCCGATCCGCCTGCTCGTCGCCCCGATCGGTATCGGGCTGGTCGCGCTGCAGATCCTCGCGCCGTATCGCCTCATCAGCCGCGTCTTCAAGTGGCTGACGCTCGCCCTCCTCGCCTACGTCCTCACGGCGTTCATCGCCCACCCGAACCTGCTCGCCGTCCTACGCGGCACGGTCATCCCCCATCTCTCGCTGACGCGCGCGGACATCGGCCTCTTCGTCGCCATCCTCGGCACGACGATCAGCCCCTATCTCTTCTTCTGGCAGACCTCGCAGGAGGTGGAGGAGCATCATGAAACGGCGTCCAATGGTCTGCCGCCGGAGCGGGTGGGCGCCGTGGATCGGGATGTCTATCTCGGCATGCTCTACGCCGTCGGGGCGATGTTCTTCCTCATCCTGACGACGGGCGCGACGCTGCATAATACGGGAACGACCGAGATTGCCACCGCTGCGGACGCCGCCGCGGCGCTCAAGCCGCTCGCCGGGCCGTTGGCGAGCCTCGTCTTCGCGGTCGGGATCATCGGCACGGGCGTCCTCGCCATCCCGATCCTCACCGGCTCGGTCGCGTACGCCTTCGCGGAGTGCTTCGACTGGACGGAGGGGCTGGACCTTCATTTTCGTGAGGCATGGCGCTTCTACGCGGTGATCGGCGCCGGTACGCTGATCGGCATCGCGTTAACGCTCGTCGGCATCGACCCGATCCGCGCGCTGATCTGGACGGCGCAGCTAAACGGGATCGCCGCACCGCCCTTGATGCTGCTCATCCTCATCCTCTGCAACGATCGCGCGTTGATGGGTCCCTATGCCAACGGGGTCGGGAAGAACCTGATCGCTGGCGCCGCGATCCTCCTCATGACCGCCGCTGCCGTCGCCCTCTTCGTCGTCGGCGGCTGAGTGCCATGCCGCGACAGGGCGCTCCCGGCGGGCCCTCTATGCGCTACCTCACGCTTCAGTCCAGACCCAGTCCCGAATCTCGGGCGGGTCTTCCAGATACCGGCGTGAGTAATCAACCGCCCGTGCGATCTCGGTCTCGCATTGCTGGATGAGCGCCGGGGCGCGGTTGAGCACGCGCCGCGAGCGCCTCAGCGCCTCAGCGGCGAGGTGGTAGCGGCTCATCCCATTGAGGATCACCATGTCGAACGGCGTCGTGGTCGTCCCCTGCTCCTGAAAGCCGCGCACATGAAAGCGGTCCGGGTTCGCCCGCCCGTGTACCACCTCATGGATCGCGCGCTGATAACCGTGGAAGGCGAACACGACGTCGGTGTCGCTGGTGAAGAGGACTTCGAAGTCGGTGTGGCTCATGCCGTGCGGGTGCGCCTCCGGGGTGAAGATTGCCATTAGGTCCACGACATTCACCACGCGCACCTTCATCTCCGGGATGTGCTGCCGCAACCACCACGCGGCCGCGACCGTCTCCAAGGTGGGCGTGTCGCCGGCGCAGGCGAGCACCACGTCCGGCCCGCCGTCCTCATCGTTACTCGCCCACTCCCAGACGGAGGCGCCGCGCGCGCAGTGCGCGATCGCCGCGTCCATGTCGAGCCACTGCAACTGGGGCTGCTTGTCGATGACGATCAGATTGACATAGTCGCGGCTCCTGAGGCAGTGGTCCGCCGTCGCCAAAAGGCAGTTGGCGTCCGGCGGGAGGTAGATGCGCGCCACGGTGCCGCGTTTGGACAGCAGCACATCGATGAGGCCCGGTCCCTGGTGGCTGAAGCCGTTGTGGTCGTTGCGCCAGCAGGTCGAGGTGAGCAGGATATTGAGCGCGGCGATCGGGGCGCGCCATGGGAGCGCGATCCCCTCCTCCTGCCACTTCGCGTGCTGCACGAGCATCGAGGCGACGACCATCGCGAAGGCTTCGTACGTCGCGAAGAGGCCGTGCCGACCGGTGAGGATGTAGCCCTCCAGCCAGCCTTCGCACAGATGCTCGCTCAACACCTCCAGCACGCGGCCGTCCGGCGCAATATGGTCATCGATATCGAGCGTCGTGCCGACGAAGCAGCGGTTCTCGACGGCGAAGACATCTCCCAGACGGTTCGAGTTAGTCTCGTCCGGGCAAAGGAGCCGGAAATTCGCTTGCTGCTTGTTGCGCGTGAAGGTGTCGCGCAGCATCATTCCGAGTTGCCGCGTGGACTCATGCCGCTCTGTTGCCGGATCGCTGACCGGGATCGCGTAGTCGGTGAAGTTCGGCAGATCGAGGTCCACGAGCAGCCTGCCGCCGTTCGCGTGCGGGTTCGCGCCCATGCGTCGGTCGCCCGCCGGGGCGAGCGCGGCCAGTTCGGGGATCAACCGACCGTCTCCATCGAAGAGTTCGTCCGGGTGGTAGGAGCGCATCCACTCGTCCAGCATCGCCAATTGCCCAGGATCGGCGCGCACATCCGCGAGCGGCACCTGATGGGCGCGGAACGTCCCTTCTACCGGTAATCCGTTCACCACTTTCGGTCCCGTCCAGCCCTTCGGCGTGCGCAGGACGATCGCGGGCCAGCGCGGGCGACCGGAGAATCCCCGTGTGCGCGCTTCGTGCTGAATGGCACGGATTCTTGCGTAGCACGTATCGAGCGTCGCGGCGAACTGCTGATGCATCCGGGATGGGTCGCTTCCCTCCACGAAATACACCTCATACCCATGCCCCTCGATCTGCGCCCGCACCTCATCGTCCGTGGAGCGGCCGAGCACGGTGGGGTTGGCGATCTTGTAGCCGTTCAGGTGGAGGATCGGCAGCACCGCGCCATCGCGGACCGGATTGAGGAAACTGATCCCTTTCCACGAGGCCGCGAGCGGCCCCGTTTCCGCCTCACCATCCCCGACCACCGCCGCGACGATCAGACCCGAATTGTCGAAGGCCGCGCCGAAGGCGTGGGTGAGGACGTAGCCCAATTCGCCGCCTTCGTGGATCGAACCGGGCGTCTGCACGCTCACATGGCTCGGCACGCCGCCGGGCGTCGAGAACTGACGGAAGAGCCGGCGCATCCCGTCCGCGTCGCGCCCGATGCCGGGGTAGATCTCCGAGTAGGTGCCTTCGAGGTAGACATTCGCGACCAGCGCGGGCCCGCCGTGGCCCGGCCCGGCGAGGTAGATGATATCGGCGTCGTGCTCCGTGATGATCCGGTTGAGGTGGACGTAGATGAAACTGAGTCCCGGCGAGGTTCCCCAGTGGCCGAGCAGCCGCGGTTTGATGTGCTCCGGCGTCAGCGGTTGGCGCAGGAGCGGATTCTCTTTCAGGTAGATCTGCCCAATCGTCAGATAGTTCGCTGCGCTCCAGTAGCGGTGCATCCGGTCGAGCACTTCCGGCGTGAGCGGCCCTTCCGTCACGCCCTCCGGCGGCGCTGTCGCCTGATTGGCGCGCACAGCACTAGAGATCGTCGGATCAAATGTGTAGGTCATTGTGTCCCTCCGTCGGCGATGAGGCGATACGTGTGCCGGGCGATCATCAGGTCTTCATCCGTCGGGATGACGCGCACAACGGCCCCGGCGGCGTCGCGGCTGATGACGGATGCGTGGGCGGCATTGCGCGTAGGATCGAGCGCGATGCCGAGGGATTCGAGCCCCGCGCAGATGCGTTCGCGCACCGGGGCGGCGTGCTCACCGATACCGCCGGTGAAGACGAGGGTGTCAAGCCCGCCGAGCGCCGCCGAAAGCGCGCCGAGGAACTTCTTCGCCGTGTAGCAGAAGAGCGCGACGGCCCCGGCGGCGCGCGGGTCGGTGGGCTCCCGCTCCAGGAGATCGCGCATGTCACCGCTCGTACCGGAGACACCGAGCATGCCGGCCTTCTTGTTGAGGAAGGTGGTCACGTCGTCGGGCGACATGCCGCGGGATCGCACGAGGTAGAGCGGCACCGACGGGTCGAGATCTCCCGTGCGCGTGCCCATGACGAGGCCCCCGGTCGGCGAGAAGCCCATCGTCGTGTCGATGCCGATGCCGCCCCGTACGGCGACCATGCTCGCGCCATTGCCGAGGTGCGCGATGACGACACGACCGCCCGCCGCAGCGGGATCTTCGGCGCGCAGCGCCTCCATGATGTATTCATACGAAAGCCCGTGGAAGCCGTAGCGGACGATGCCCATCGCCGCGTACTCGGGCGGGAGGGCGTAGTGCTGCGCGACGGGCGGCATGTCACGATGGAACGCGGTATCGAAGCAAGCGATCTGCGGAATATCGGGGTAGGCTTCGCCCACCGCCGCGATGATGCCCAACGCCTGCGGCAGATGATCCGGATCAATCGCCGTGAGTTCTCGGAGCGCGCCGATCATCTCCGGCGTGATTCGTTGCGGACTCCGGTAGTGCAATCCGCCATAGACGACCCGGTGCCCGACAGCATCGAAAGGCTGCGCGCCGCGCTCAGACCTCAGCCACTGGAAGAGCGCCTGCAGGGCAGCCGTGTGGTCCGGCAGATCTTCCTGTCGGTCGAGCAGCGCCGCGCCCCGGTCGTCGGTGATCGTCAGATGGCTCCCCTGGGCGCCGATCCGCTCGGCACGCATCGCAATCTCCCGCTGTTCTTTGCCTGCGATCCGATACAGATCCGCCTTCAGGCTGGAAGAACCGGGATTGATCGTGAGCACATGTGTATCGGTTTGGCCTCCGCGGTCCGTCATGAACATCGTCCCCCTCTGCGCTGCCACCGCCCCATCGTACACCGTTCGTGTGAGGCGGTGGGTATCGATGGCATGCCACATGTGCCGCGATCGCGCATCCGCCCTCGCTTGGGCGCGAGAGTCGCCGGAACCATGCCGGTGGGGGATCGCGAACAGCGGCTCGTTGGGCAAGGGATTCGCCCAGTTCCTCCTCGCCCACGATGAGCGGGCCGTCCACGAGATTGTCCTGCATCGCACGGCCCTGTATCGCAAGCGCAGCCGCACACAAGACAAGACTGACCACGCCGATGCGCTCTCGCG
>JAICJW010000257.1 GCA_025928215.1 Chloroflexia bacterium
ATGCGCGTTCCTGATGCGGTACGGGACTGTGTCGTCTTTCTCGGAATCCAGGTCGTGAGGGAAGAGGGACACACCGAGTTTCTCTGGGCCGCGACGGGATTTTTCGTCGTCATCCCTTCGGAAACAGATCCGCAGACATCGGCGTATATCTACCTCGTCACCGCGAAGCATAACATCGACAAGGCGGGCAACCGAGAGTTATTCATGCGTATCAACCGCAGGGAAGGTGAGGCGGCGATTGTGTCGCTTCAAGGCACGCGATGGTACTTCCACGACACGGAACCGGACACCGTTGACGTTGCCGTTCTTCCTTTCGCGCCGGCGCTTGACGTGTTCGCGTATAAGATGATTCATGTGAGGGACCTTCTCACTGATGTCCTGACGGAACGGTTCGGCATCGGCGTCGGGGATGAAGTGTTCATGAGTGGCCTCTTCGCTCATGTGACCGGCAAGGAGCGGAACATCCCTATCGTCCGCATGGGCAACGTAGCGATGATGCCGAACGATACCGTCCCGACAGAGATCGGAGAGATTGCGGCATATCTGGTTGAGGTGCGATCAATCGGCGGGCTGAGCGGTTCGCCGGTGTTCGTGCGGGACACGACACACGTTTACGCCACCGCTGCGTCCGTGCCGTATTGCTTGATGGGGTTGATGCATGGGCACTGGAAGGTACCGCCCGGAGACGTGAACTCTGTACCCTCGTCCGATTTCGGGGGCACGGATGATACTATCAACATGGGTATCGCAATGGTGGTGCCCGCGAAGAAGATCATGGAGGTATTGAACGTGCCAGAATTGCGTAACGCACGTGCCGAGCAGGACAAGAAGTTGCGTGCTCAGAATGCGCCCGTGATGGACAGCGCCATACCGGACGAGTCGGAACATAAATCTCCTGCGAAGCCGATCAGCCTTTACCCGATGAGCGAGGAAGAGGCGTTAAAGCGGCTGCTACGGGTGCCGCCACCGGGGAAGGGTGAGAAGGTTGGCGATACGACATCGTAGATGAAACTTCAAGATTTGTTCTTCGCCGCAAAATAGAAGCCCGCCGCTGCACCTAGCAACGCCGTTTCCCCGCTTAGTACGACATTGAAGAGGTCTTTGGCGTTGTCCCAGTGCCACCCACCTATCGCGCTCGTGAATCCTGCCGCGAGTGTGAGGGCGTAGATAACAAGCAAAGCCTTAAGAAACCAGAAACGTACGTCCTCGTCAGCAACGGGCTTGGTGCCTTCGAGGACAAAATCTCCGTAGTCCTCTTCGTCTTCATCGGCAGACGGAGCAAGGACGCTCACATCGGCGTCCTTGCTCCCAATCTCGCGCCCTTCATCCATCAACGGGGCAGCACTTCCCGTTTCTCCCCGCCGCGCTCGACAATGACATGTCCTTTCTCGCTCCACGCGTCTTGAGCGTATTTCTCAAGAAACAGCGCGTTGCGCACGATTTCTGCCTTCGTTTTACCGCTCCGCTTGGCGAGGTCGTCCAAGACCTCGGCAGCACTTTTCGTGAGCGTGATACTCAATCGCTGTCGATCATCAATCACAGCGCCCTCCTTCTCCTTCGCGACGTTTCACAGACGACACGTGCCTTACATATTGTAGGTGTACGCACAGTAAAAGTCAACGCTCATGCGTTCTAATTGTGCACAAATGATGCGGCAATTGTGGATAAATCGCGTCAAAGTGGTGTATAAGCGGTGGATGATCTGCGCATTTGACGAACGCGTGTTCTGTCCCGTCATACCTTTCGTCCCTGTGTTTCACGGTATCGCAGCTACTTCCCCGCCACCTGCTGAATCGCAAGAACCGTGCGCTCCCCATCAGTGATCGTGCGACTATTGTACCGAAAGTCGAACTCGCCAACGTAGCGGTCAAGGTGCTTCTCTGAGACGTGATGGTGCGTCCCGTCAAGCGAACGCTTCAATTGCGAGAAGAATCCTTCCGCAGAATTTGTGTGCGCCTCACCTCGCACGTATTCGCCCTTACCGTGGTCTACGACCTCATGGGTCGCGAAGTCCTTACCCGGCTCGGTGTAGACCTGAAAGGCATCCGTCATCAGCGTGGCATCGGGTGAGACGTTGGCTTGCAGCACTTCCTTGACGTTCTTCCCGTTGACGTTCGTCACAACGCGGGAACGTACATCCCCGCCCCGCTCGACAAGCGAGACAACGGGCGTCTTGTTCGCCGCGCCGCGTCCGCGCTTACCGTGCGCCTTGCCGCCGATGTAGGTCTCATCGGCTTCTACGGTTCCTTCGAGCGGCTTGTCAAACGATTCGTGCGCCATCGCGTAGCGGATGCGATGCGCCATGAACCATGCCGAGCGGTACGCGATGTTCAGTGTCCGATGCAACTCCATCGCGCTCACACCATTCTTGCCCGCGCACATCAGATGGATACCGAGTAGCCATTTGGACAGCGGAATCTTGGAATCCTCGAAGATCGTGCCAATCAGGACGGAAAACTGTTCGCGGCACTCGTTACACTGCCAGACGCGGCGATTGCTCACCTTGCCCGTGCGTGTCATGCGCGGGCCGTCCTTCGGCGCAAGGTACGTTGCCTCTCCCACGACGCCGCAATGTGGGCAGATCGGGCCGTGCGGCCATCGCAACGATTCCACGAACAGATACGCCTCACCCTCATCCGAGTATCGCTTGGCGATGGTGCTAAGATTGAGAGTAGTCGCGTCGGTCGTCATGGCGTCTCTCGCTTCCTGATGCGGCAAAGTTCCTTGTGGAACCATTGTACAGGACGCGATCTGCTTTGTCAAGTGCATAGTCACGTCGGTTTTTGCCTGCATGGCTCGCTCCTTTGTTTTTGTAGTATTGCGGATGCCGTGCCGACCCGTCTGCGGTACACTGGCAGGAGAGAATCGGGCAGATATGAAATGGAGGCAGAGATGTCACTCGCAGGCGTTAGAATCGCCGCCCTCGTCGAGGCCGAATTTGAGGATTTGGAGCTGCTCTATCCCGTGATGCGCTTTCAGGAAGAGGGCGCGGCGGTGACGATCATCGGGACGGGGAGCGCGGAGACCTACAAAGGCAAGCACGGCCTGCCCGTCACGGCGGACACGACCGCCGACAAAGTGCATGCGGACGATTTCGCGGCGATCATCGTGCCCGGTGGCTGGGCGCCGGATCGCCTGCGCCGCTACGAGAGCGTCCTGCAATTTGTGCGGGATTTCGATAGCGCCGGGAAGACGGTCGGATTGGTTTGCCACGCGGGGTGGGTCGGCGCGTCGGCGGGGATTTTGCGCGGGCGGCGGATCGCCGGAACGCGGGCAATCAAGGACGATGTGAACAACGCGGGCGGCGAATGGGTGGACATCGCGGCGATCCGGGATGGCAACCTCGTCACCGGGCGCGTCGTCGCGGACATCCCGGCGTGGACGAAGGAACTCGTCGCGGCAGTCTACGAGCAGGTCGGCGCACCACAACCCGCTGGCGCACGGTAGCGCATGAGTGAGACATTCGTCGCGCGGGATCGGCCGGTATCGCGTCCCGCCGTTCGGATACTCTGCTATGGCGCGGGGGCGGTCGGCAGTTTTCTCGCGGCACGGCTTGGGTTGACGGGGGCCGATGTGACGCTCGTGGGGCGGCCCGCGACGGTGGAATCGCTCGCCAGCACCGGCCTCGCGCTCGAAACGGGCGGGCGGACGTTCGTCGCCCTCGTCCGTGCGGTCGCCAGCATTGAGGCGGTGCGGATGCCGCCCGATCTCGTCTTTCTCGCCGTCAAATCGAACGATACCGAAGCCGCGCTACCCGATCTGAAGCGACTGGCGGCGATGGGCGCGACGATCTGCACGATGCAGAATGGCGTCGGCAACGAGCAGACGTTGATTGACGCGCTCGGCGCGGCGCATGTCCTGAGCGGCGCGATCACGATCAGTGTCAGCATCCCGGAACCGGGGCTTGTGACGCAGCATACGGGCGAGGGCGGCGTCGCGTTCGCGCCCGTACCCGGTGGCCCGGCACCCGGCACGGCGCTCGCCATTTTCGATGAGGCGGGGCTACCCGCGGTCGGTGTTGCCTCGTATCACGACCTCAAATGGTCGAAACTGCTCCTCAATCTCCTCGCGAACGCGCAGGCGGCGATCCTCGACACGGACACGTCGGCGGTCGTCAACGACCCGGCGTTGTTCGGGATCGAGCAACGGGCGTTCCATGAGGCGGTGCGCGTGATGCGGTGCGTCCCGGCGCAGCCAATCGCATTGCCCGGTTATGATGTGCCGAAACTGGCGCTGGCAATGCGCGCGCCCCGGCCCGTCGCGTGGCGGCTCCTCAAGGAGCGGATTGGCGGCGGGCGGGGTGAGAAGCGCCCATCGCTCGCCCTCGATCTCGCACGAGGCAAGCGGCAGACTGAGGTGGACTGGCTGAACGGCGCGGTGGAAACGGCTGCACAGGGCTATGGGATGCGCGCGCCCGTCAACGCGACGCTCGCGGCGCTCGTCCGGCAACTTGCCGCCGATCCTGCCGCCTGCCCGCCTATCTCGGAGCGGCGTGCGTGGCTCCAGCGGTCCCTCCGGGAGCGCGGCGTGCGCGTCCGGCTGACATGAGCACGAACCATCGCGATCAAGAAAGCATGATACGGCGCGGCTGTTTCCTCAGCGGCGTGGTCACGGTGATCGTGCTCGTCGTCCTGCGTCGGGTCCTTTTTCGCTTGCCGCCGCTGGGTATGCTCGTGCTTGCAGGTGTGGTCTGGATGGGTTTTTTCGTCTTCATGCTCCGGCGTGGCGGCAACCGGAGGATGCGGTAATCATGCATGAACGGGGTGTACCACGGGTGGCTATCAGCGATTGGACCCAATGGGAAGAGCGGTTCGCGATGTTTCTTGTGGCCGGGCAGGGAGCGGAGGACGCGGCGCATGACGCCATGCATATCCGGCGCGTCGTCGCGAATGCCCGGAAGCTGGCGGATGCGGAAGGGGCCGATCACGCGGTTGTTCTGCCCGCCGCGTGGCTGCACGACTGCGTAATCGTGCCGAAGGATTCGCCCGAACGCACGATGGCATCGCGATTGGCGGCGGCGGCGGCGGCTGACTTCTTGCGGGGTGCCGCCTATCCGCCTGACCGTATTCCGGCGATCCAACACGCCATCGAGGCGCACAGTTTCTCCGCGCGCATCGCTCCGCGCACAGTGGAAGCGCAGGTCGTGCAGGACGCCGATCGGTTGGATGCTCTCGGCGCGGTCGGCATCGCGCGGACAATGATGCTCGGCGGCGCGATGGGCAAGCCGCTCTACGACGTGGGTGAGCCGTTTCCCGTTACCCGCACCGCCGATGATGGAGAGAATGTCCTCGATCACTTCTTCGTCAAATTGCTCACCTTGAGCGACACGATGCAGACCCGCGCCGGGCGCGAAGAAGCGGCGCGTCGCACCGCATTCATGCGCCACTACCTCGCGCAACTCGGTGAAGAGATCGGGATTACGCCCCCATGACCCTCGGTGGAGCAGGCTTCAGCCTGCTCCACCGAGGCGCGGCATCAATGACCGAGGGTGCGGACGCTCAGCGCGCGGGGATGCCATTGCACATCGGCGCGCTTAAAGCGGGCGAGGAGTGCCGTCGCTTCGGCATGAAGGGGGCGGATATGGGGCGTCTTCACCTTCCATTTGCCGGTGACCTGGAAGATGACCAGTTGACTGTCGCCGCGCACCGCGAGCGTACATGTTTTCGGGTCCGCGCCTGAGGCGGCGAGGCGGTTGAGCACATCGCCGAGAGCGGCGATCAGCGTCTGATACTCCGCCTCATTATTCGTCACATGATTCCCGAAGATCAGCCGTTCGATCTGTCGCCCGGCGCGCGTCCGCAGTTCATACGAACCGTATCCCTCGCCGGGATTCCCGCGTGAGCCGCCGTCGAAGATAATCGTGTAATCCGCGCCGCTTCGTTCCATCGTCGCGATGGTATCATATGTACGGACGGTTTGGGATAGACGCCGTGACAGTGAAGGATGGGGGTCATGACCGCGCTTGCGCTCACCGTACTCATCGCGATTCTCTGGCTCGCCTGTATTGCACTCGGCTACTGGCACGGCGGCTGGCGGCAAGTCGTCCTGCTCGCGGGGATGCTGCTCTCGTATGCGGTCCTCTCTGAATGGGCCGTGCCGAATGGCCACGATCTCGCGACGCGCTTCCACTGGAGCGTTTCACGGACGACGACCGGCGTCGCACTGCTCTATTTGTTGGGTGGGACGTTCATCCTCGGATTTCTGGGCAGTTTCGCGCTCTACCGGCCACGACCGCTCGACCTGACGGAGCGCCGTTTCGGCGCCGTGATGGGCGTCCTCACGGGTGGTTTACTGCTCGCGCTCATCCTCCGCACACTCCGATCGTACGCCTTCGTCGCGGGGCGTGGCGAGTCGCTGCATACGAGCCTCCTGTCGCGCTATCTGATCGAAGATGTCGGCTATCTGCTCCTCGGGGCGGTTGTGCTTGGCGGTATTGCGGCAATCGCCGGTTTCGTCGCGGCGCGGCGCGACGACGCCCGCGAAACAGCGCTCCTCGAATCGGTCGCGATACCGGATGGCCCGACAGCCGCTGAACCGCAGCATGAGGAACAAGCGAGTGCGCCCGTGCCGCCCGCGCTCGCCTCCCACCCTGACTCGCATCCGGTACCGGCGGCGGTGTACACAAACGCCCCGCTCATTGATTGGCCCACCAGCCCGCCGCCCGGCACGCAAACCCCGCCGCCCCCCA
>JAICJW010000319.1 GCA_025928215.1 Chloroflexia bacterium
AGACGGGGTTGCACTTCGTCGTCGTGACGGCGGGCGGCGGCGGCGAGGCAACCGATTATGCCGTCATTGATCCATGGGACGGCACCACGTCGAAGACGCTCCAGACCTTCCTCGATGCCGGGTACAACCTGCGCTGGATCCGCACCTATACGGGCACCGATAAGGCGTGCCCCCGGCTCGTCGCGCCGCAAACGCCCGCCGCCGACGCTTCCGGTATCGCGCCGGTGCCGGACGGGCCGCTCCTTGCGCCGAGTCAGCTGCTGCCGCTCTTCACGAAGGTCGCCGATCAGACCGGCATCCCCCGCGACGTGCTGCTCTCCATCGCGCGGATCGAGTCCGGCTTCACCCCGCGATCGGTCGGCCCGCTGATTGAAAAATTCAGTGGCACGGAAGACGCCCACGCGCTGGGGATGATGCAGTTCCTGCCGAGTACCTACCGCACCTACTCCGCGCAGGTTGACGCCGCCCGCGCGAAATCGGCGAGCAGCGCCGGGACGCTGCATACCCTCTCGTTGCAGGCGGATACTCCCGCGGTCACGCCACTTGGCGATGCCGGCATCTGGGATCCGGAAGCTTCGATCTGGGCCACGGCGTTTTTTCTCCAGCAGCATGGTTTCGCGACGGATCAGCGCGGCGCGGTCTTCGCCTATAACAATTCCAACGCCTATGTTGACCTCGTCCTCAAGACCGCGGCGCAGTTCAAGAGCAGCACGATTCCCGATCCCAATCAGTACGACCCGAACGCCACGAGTAAGCCCGGTACGCTCGCCGCTCCCAATCCGATCAACCCGCCGCCGCTCTCCGCCGCCGATGCGGCCGCCGCGAGGCCCCCGGCCCCGAAGCAAGCGAGCGGTTCCTCGGCGCAGGCCAATGGCGGCGCGGCCGGGGGCGCCTCCGGTGGGTCCTCCGGTGGTGGCACGAAGGGGGGGGCGTCCGGCAGCGGCGGCGGCACGTCCGGCACCGGGGGCACGTCCGGCGGCATTGACAGCGGCGGGGGCGGCACGACGGTGCCGATCCGGTGGACGGTTCCCGAGGGAAGCATCTCGCGTACGGCGGTCATCCTTAACTTCAACGCCAGTGAAAATATCGGTCAGGTCACGAAACTTTCGCTCCTCACCCTGACCGTGCCCGGCTCAACGGCGTCACCGGTCAATGAATCCACGCCCTCGCGCCCCATTACTCCCGGCGCGGTGATTACGGATGACGGCGTCTATGAAGCGGTGGCAGTGACGAGTCAGAATGGGCAGACGCGCGTCTCGCGCCGGAAGTTCACGATTGACCGCACCGCGCCGACCCTCGACCTCTCCGTCGTGACCACCGGCTCTACGACGGCGACACCGGGCGCGGGTACGGCGCAGGCGGTGACGACGGCGGACGCGCTGCATCCGGTCGCCGATGGCGCGATCCGGCTGAAGATCGGCTACGCCGACACCTTGAGCGGCGTCGCGTCGGTCGAATACCGGCTCGATGGTGGCGATTGGCAGCTCTATTTCAGCGCGGTGGCCTTCAAGGGGGACGCGCTCATTGATGTCCCCGGCGATCATACGATTCGCGTACGCGCGACGGATGTGGCCGGAAACGTCTCGCAGGAGCGCGCGCTCGATTTCACGGTCAAGGCCGATCCGAATAAGCCCTTCCTCGACAGCGGGCAACCGCTCTTGAAACCGGTCTCCTCGATTAGCGTTGCGGCGGAAGCGACGACCGTAGCCGTCGTACCGTCGCCCACCGCGATCACGACGACCGCTGTCGCCGCCGGGGTGACCGCGACGCCCGCCGTGGCCGTCACGCCGACGGCCGCCCCGCCGACCGCGACGAGTACCGTCGGCGGCACGCAGCAATCCGGCGCGCCGACCTTGCAACTGCCAACCCTCACGCCGACCGTCCGTGCGACGCCGTCGGGCGCTGCTGCGGCGGCCCCCCACGTCCCGCCGCCCCCAAGGGGGGGGTTTCCCGCGCCGGGCGCGCCGACGACCCCGACCGTCGCGGTCACGCCGACCGTTGGCGTCACCGCGACGGTCGCGATCACCGCGACCAGCACACCGAGCATCAGCCCGACGCCCTCCCAACCGGCAAATGCAATCACGGCAACGCCGGCGACAACGGTGACGACGACCGCGACGGTGGGCGTGACGGCGACGCCCGGCCCGGTGGTGAAGTTCACCGCGCCGTCGTGCTCTGATGCCGCCGTTCGTTCCGTCTCTTCCTGCACGGCGGTGACGATTACGAACGCCGGGACGACCGATCTGCGGATCAATAACATCAACACGACGGGGGAATTTCTGATCGGGGACGCGGGTTCGAGTTGCACGACCGCGCTCGCGCCGAATACATCGTGCGATGTTCCGATCCTCTTCATCCCGACGGCAATCGGCAAGCGGGTCGGCACCTTGACGATCACGGACAGCGCGCCGGGCAGCCCGCACACGCTCGGATTAGCGGGGAATGGCATCGGCGCACCGGCGGTCGCCTTCGCGCCCCCGCTCTTCACCTGCCCGGATACCGAACTCGGCCGGACGTCGCTCTGCTCGATCACGCTCACGAACACCGGTTCGGCGGCGTTGACGATTGCCAGCGGTATCGTTGTAACCGGCGATTTCTCGCCGGATCCCAGAGGCACCGATTGCGGCCTGACACTGGCGGTGTCGGCCCATTGCACGCTCTCGATCATCTTCGCGCCGACCGTTCACGGTATCCGCACGGGAGTGATGACCGTCACGGACAGCGCGCCCGGTAGCCCCCATCCGATTTCCATTACGGGCAAGGGCCTCGCGCCCGGTGTCAGCCTGACCGCCGGTTTCGTCGTCGCACCCTCATCTATTTCGTGCCCGGATACAGTCGTGGGCAAGGAACTTCCCTGCATCGGTGTGACAGACACGCCGCTGCCGCTGACGCTCACGAATACGGGCGATGGCGAACTCGATGTAAGCAGCATCATCCCCCATGACGACTACATTAAGGTCAGCGGCTCCAAGGATGCGAGCACTCCTCTGAATTGCGCTGTCCTTCAGCCAAACCAGCAATGCGCGATTTTCGTTACGTTCGCGCCGACATCGCGCGGCACGCATGTGAGCGGCATAACGTTCACCGACAATGCCCTCGGCAGCCCGCAAACGGTGCAAGTGACGGGGAGAGGCATAGCACCGGTCGTTACCTTGAGTTCACAAACACAACCTGTGACATGCCTCAGCAACAGCGCCGACTCACAGTTCAACGGTGTCGTTGTCGGAACGAGTAGCCAGTGTGGGACAGCCTTCACGACGGAACCACCGGCGACAACACCACTCATCCTCACCAATTCGGGCGATGCGGACCTCCACATCAGCAGCATCGTCCCGAACGACCCCTTCCTGACGGCTTCGGTATCGCAGACAACGGTTCGGCCATGCCCGGTAGGAGATCCGACGAATACGATCTGCCAACTGCAAATCCCGATCACGTTTACGCCGACGGAGCGCGGCAGCCATACGAGCGGTCTGACAATCATCGACGATGCGAGTGGCGGCACACAGTCGGTCCCGATAAGCGTGACGGGCCTCGCGCCGGTCGTGAGGTTGAGTACGCCATCGGTCGCATGTCCTGATACGATTGTTGGAAAATTCACCGTTGAATGCACGCCCTCGACACTCACTTTGACCAATGACGGTGATGCACCGCTCAACATTGCCAGCATCGTCCCGAGCAGCGATTTCACAGTGAGTACGCCGGGGGAGGGAACCCCCTGTGGCGCGGTACTCAACGGTAAGCTGCATTGCGACCTGCTCGTCAAGTTCGCGCCGACGGTGAAGGGTATTCACCAGGGCAGCCTGACCATTGTTGATAATGCTCCCGGCAGTCCGCATACCGTGCAATTGACGGCCAAGGCGCGCGCGCCGCTCGCCTCGTTGAGTGTCTCATCGCTGACCTGCCCGGATACCATTGTTGGTATGCCGCCATCAACGTGTCCTGCGCTGACGCTCACCAACGTCGGTGACTCACTACTTACCATCAGTAGCATCGTGCCCGCCGATCCCTTCCTGACGGCGACGATCCCGCAGACGTCCGTTCCGAATTGCCCGGATGGGCAGCTGATTACTTCGGTGTGCCAACTGCCAATCACGATCAAATTCGCGCCGACCGACCGAGGCGTTCACACAAGTGGTCTGACGATCACCGACGATGCGATTGGTGGTTCGCAGTCCGTCCAGATCATCGCGAAGGGTCTCGCCCCCGTCGTGAAGTTGAGCGGCACAACCCTGACCTGCCCGGACACGGTCGTCGGGCAGCCCGCGGCGGCGTGCCTCGTGCCGGGGACGACGCCCACGCCCCTGACGCTCACCAATAACGGCGATGCGCCGCTCAACATCACCAGCATTGTGACGGGAGACGACTTCAAGGTTGATCCGGCGCAATGCCCGCAGTCGCTTGTGGCGAACACGGCGTGCACGCTCAATGTCACGTTCGCGCCGACGACGGGGGGCAATCACGCTGGCAATCTGACCATCGTGGATAACGCGCCCGGCAGCCCGCACACAGTGCAACTGACGGCGAAGGGACTCGCGCCAGTCGTGAATCTGAGTGCGCCTTCAATAACGTGCCCCGATACTATTGTTGGACACGTCACCTTACTCACTGGACCGACTGCATGCACGCCTTCGACGCTGACATTAACAAACATCGGTGATGCGATACTCAACATCGCCAGTATCACACCGAGCAGCGACTTCACCGTGGCTACGCCTGGTAATGACACGAACTGTGGCCCGACGCTCGATTGGACTACTGGTCATAACACATGCACGCTGAACGTCACTTTTGCACCGACCGTACGTGGCCAACACGAGGGTAGCCTAACGATTGCCGACGATGCCGCTGGCAGCCCGCATATCGTTCAACTGACGGCCAAGGCGCTCGCGCCGCTCGCCTCGTTGAGCGTCTCATCGCTGACCTGCCCGGATACCATTGTTGGTGGGCCACCATCAACGTGTCCTGCGCTGACGCTCACCAACCTTGGTGACGCACAACTCAATATCCGTAGCATCGTGCCCGCCGATCCCTTCCTGACGGCGACGGTGCCACAGACGTTCATACCGCCCTGCGCGGGGCCGGTGACGGCGGTCTGCCAGTTGCCAATCACGATCAATTTCGCGCCGACGGAGCGCGGGCTGCACACGAGCGGCCTGACGATCACCGATGACGCGATTGGCGGCACGCAGTCCGTCCAGATCATCGCGAAGGGCCTCGCGCCCGTGGCGACCTTGAGCGGCACAACCCTGACCTGCCCGGACACGGTCGTCGGGCAGCCCGCGGCGGCGTGCCTCGTGCCGGGGACGACGCCC
>JAICJW010000155.1 GCA_025928215.1 Chloroflexia bacterium
GCTTTCACGCACATCTCCTACAATGACTTCATCATCCTCCGCACGAACCTCCTGCACGGCGGCAGCGAGACGACGACCGGCCGCCTCGTTCCGAACACCGTCTTCATTGATCCGCAATTGGGCCGCGTCGGCCTGAGTGAGCGCGAGGCACGCGCGCGGGGCACGGCAATTCGCGTCGCGAAACTGCCGATGACGAGCGTCGCGCGGGCGTTGGAGATGGACGAGACGCGCGGCTTCATGAAGGCGATAGTGGACGCGGAGAACGGCCAGATTCTCGGCTGCGCGATCCTCGGTATCGAGGGGGGCGAGATCATGTCCGTCATCGAGGTAGCGATGATGGGCCGCTTGCCATATACCGTGCTGAAGAACGCCGTTCTTGCGCACCCAACGCTCGCCGAATCGCTCAACAACCTCTTCTCGACGCTGGAAGAATAGCGGGCGGCGGACAGCGGGCAGCGGACGGCGAGGGCGCGTGTCATCCTCCGTACGTCATTGACGAAACGGCATACGGAACGCACAATCTCCCCGCACGTCGACGGCCTGCTGCCCGCCGTCGGCTGCCTGCTTCTGGTGATCCATGGGGGTGGGTGGGCGCCGGTGCGTCCCGCGGGCTTCAACCCCGTTGTGCGGTGCTGAGAGGCAACGCAGGTCGGTTCGACTCCGATGCACCCTCGCCTGCCTTGGGCCTTTTGTTGCGATGTCGGGGAATCTCTGTGCCAACGGCGGCAAATTGATCGCGGCGAGTTCACGCGCATAACGCCGCGCGCGCAGCGGCGGGGCCAGGCATCTCCCTACTCCCGGAGCCAATGAAAGCGTCTCGCCTCGGGCTTCCGCAGTAGCGCAAACGAACGCGTCAGAGCGCTCCGGCAGCACAGCAACGCGCTACGGCTTCGTGGTCGGCGGCTGAGCCTCCGGCGCTTTGACCGTCGGCGTCCCTGGGATGGGAAACGCGGTCGGCACCTCCGGCGGCGTCGGTGGCGCAACCTTCGCCAGTCGCCCGGCCGTGCTGTCCTTCCGCTTCGCCACCACCCGCCACGCGAACGTCCCGCCTCCCTCCGCTCGTTTTGGCCCCCCTGCCTGCGTCGCCCACGCCATCGCCACCACGCCGAAGCCGCTCGCCGTCCGCTGGTCCACATGCAGGTTCTGCGCCCCGTGCGCTGTCAGGAAGACGTGGTACGCATCGGTGTGGATCAACGCGGCAAAGTCCGGGTCGAGTTTGATGTCCGCCTTGTCGGCGACGAGCGTGCCTTCGCCGAAGTCCTCGACCCACCCCTCCGGCGATGCCATGCTCTGGAGCAGGCGGTAGCTGCCGTCCGCCGCATGCTTGACCATCATACTTTGCACTGGCGCGGTGAAGACACCCTGGATATGCACATTGCCATAAAAGACCGCCGCCTTGCCGACCGAGGCGGTGCCGTAGCCGGGTGCGATGCCCATCAGCCCGACTCCACCGTCAACGACACCGTAGCCGACCAACCCCGCGTGGCCATCGGTGGCACTGGTGTAACCGATCAGACCGTGGCCGGCGCCAGACTGCCCCTGCACACCGGGACCGGCGGTGCCCAGGCCGAGCACCGCCGGATGGCCGTTGCCGCCCCCAGTAGCGACCCCGATCATCGGGAAGCCGTTAGCAGAACTGCCCTTGACGCCCGTGCCGCCCGCCGCGTCAGTCACTCCCTGCACGCCGATGCCATCCTGCTCGCTGCGCCCGAACACGCCGATTGACGGCGCGCCACTATTGGCATTCCCGAAGACACCAACGGAGTTGGCGGTGCCTACATCGCCGTAGACCCCGCAGCGGAAGGGCGGCACCCCACGCAATCCGCTGACCCCCTGGATGCCGCACATGGAGTTGCCATTGAGTGCCTGACCGCAGAAGACCGAATCCGTGCCGCTATAACCGACAGAGTCAATAATTACCGTCTGCCCGCTGGCCGAATTCGTGACCATCGCCGTGGTGTTGGCAAACTGCATGCTCGCTGCCGCCGCGACGGGCGCTGCCGTCTGCTTCGCTACCATTCCCGCCACCAGCGCCGCCGCGCCCGCGATCAATCCCCGCCGCTTCAGCGTCCTGGTCTGCTCCTGAGTGCCATCGTCCGCGCGCTCGCCCATCGCTTCCCTCCTTCTTGATTGTTACCATGGGCGAGCATTGTAGCAGGCATGCCGCGAAACACGAAAACCCCGCCCCGGTGCGCCCGAAGACGCTTGGGAGCGGGGAGAGGAAGGGAGAGAAGTGTGCGATGTTCGGGCATGAAAAAAGACGGATCGGGAGCGACCAGTGGCTCCGGGTGTGTGGCAGGTGGGTGCGGCTTCCTGTTTATCCGTTCGACCGTCACCGCAGACCGTCCCCGATCTCGTCTCTATTTAGTATCGTGGCCCTCCCTGAATCCTCTCTGAGCGTTTCCTGAAAGTTTCCTGAAAAAGAGCAGTGGGCAGCGAAGGGAATGGCGACTACAGCCGTACGCTGCCCACTGCCCACCACCTCTACCGCTCGGCGAGCGGATAGGTACCGAAACGCGCCTGGCGGAAGCGCCAGCGGATGAAGAAGGCGCGCATCAGCGTCTGCGCCCAGAGATAGGTCACGACCCAGATCACTCCATACTCCAGCCAGAAATGGCCGAAATCCACACTCCCCTTCTTGATGAGAGGCAGGCCAACGAAGCGGATCAGCAGGAAAATGAACACGCCCTCCAGCACGCCGGTGATAAAGGTATACGTCCCCGGCCAGTCGAACTCGAAGTGGCGATGCAGGAGGGCCTGGTACGGGAGGTCCCAGAGGAAGCCAAAGAGGATGATGTATCCCAGCACGAAGAGCGGAATCCAACGGTCCCGGTGCGCGTAGGGGATGGAGGCGTTATAGCGCCACACAAACAAGAGCGCGATGATCCCGCCGATCAGCCCGAGCAAAAAAAGCCGCGTCTGCCAGCGGCCGATGAGATTCGGTGTCATGGTGCCACCCCCCGGACCCACTTGGTCCACTGATGGAACGAGCGCAGCGGCCCCAACGGCCGCAATCCCGGCGCGTGTTCCTTCACGAGATGCTCCACCGTGAGTTGCGCCGCTGCCTGCAAGCCGAGAAAGGTGTCAATACCGGCGAGTGGCCCACCGAGCGTCATGGAGCCGGCCGCGAAGAACCGGCCGTTGCCGTTGCGCATCCCAATCACTTCCATGTCATTGGTGACGCCGAGGCGACCAAGTTTGTTCACCTCAAGCGCGTAGTGGTCCACCATATCCTGCAGGAGCGGATTGCGGTTCACCTTCGCGTCCAACCCGGTCGCATCAATGATGTAGTCCGCCACCAGTTGCGTCTCGCCGCCAACAAGCCCCTTTGCCCTGATTTGCGTCACAAGCCGGCCGTCCGGCGCGCGATCCACGCGGATTACGTCACCGAACTCGATCTTGTACCACCCTTCTTTCAACCCCTCATCTATGATCCGCACCCAGTCTTTGCGCTGCGCGGTCGTCGTACCGCCCCAGTCGGCGTAGAGGCTGAGGCGTTTTTCGGGGTCCGCTTTCTCCATCAACTCCCGCTGCACGCCGCCCCAGGTGCCTTTCGGCCAGTTGAAGGCTTGAATCTCCACATGATGGATCGCCTTCCGCTGCGAACGCCCGAATTTGTGCCCCTCGAAGATCGGCGTGCGAAGGAGATGGAGGATGGCGATGTTCGGATTCTTCGCCCGCGCCTCGTAGAGGCGCTGGATGAGCCGCGAGGCGACGATACCCCGCCCGCGCAGCACGATCACGCCGCCGTTACGCTCCAGGTTCTCATAAATATGATCGTGGAATTCATAGCCATTGACGACGTGCTCGAAGTCGCCCGTCCGCTCGCGATACTCCTGCAAATCCGGCAAAAATTGCAGTGCCGGGTAGCCGGTGGCGAGCTGCACATAGTTGGCGAGAAGGATCGCATGAGCCTGCTGATTCTGGTCGTCGCTCTGTGAATAGGCGATCGCATACCGCCCATCGTCCGTCTTGCGGATGCAACGGACACGGCCAAATCGCCAGATATTCGCCCACCCGATGCGCTTCGCCTCACGGTCCGTCGCGCGAAAGACGTCCCCGATGATCGGCGTATACGTCTGGGTGTGAATTGGCTCACCGAAAACCTGCCAGAGGATCTGGATGGCGTGGCCGATATGACCGGAGAAGATCGAGCGCCACGCTTCAGCCGCCGCGTATCCGGGCGTCCCCCAGATGTTGTCCGGTCGTGAGTCCGTATTCGAGCGGATCCGCTCGTGCAATGGGATCTGCGAATTGCGCGCCAGGCGCTGATATCGCCCATATGGCTCCGGGTAAATGCCGAGGCAGATGATCTGCCGCGGATCAACGCCGTAGGTCAGGAGGTTATCGGTGAAGATAAAATTGCCCCATCCGCCGCCGACGCCGGCGTAGGTCGTCGCATACACTGGCAGGCCGGTCTGCCCCAACGCGGCGACCGGGACATACGGTTCGTTGAAAATCGGCGGCGGAAAATCCCGCGCCGCCGCGCGTGGCGCGGGGGCGCCGAGCACGGTCTGATCGCCCTGTCCGCGCGTCGGCATGACGATGGCATTGTCGGCGTCCGCCGATACGGCGCTGTCGGGCATGGAGGCGGCATCCATTGCGATGGCCGCCTCCCGATCGCGCGGGCGGAGTGGGGCAGAAACGGACGTGGTCATGAGGGAGACCGTGAACATCGTCTCGCCGATCCGCAACTGATCGCCATCCCGGAGTGTCGCGCGTTGCTGCCGCGCGCCATTGACGAAGGTGCCATTGCTGCTGCTGTCCGTCACGACGACCGCGGTCCCCTCGGCGGTCAATGTGGCATGGGCGCGGGAAGCCTGCGTGTCATTGAGGACAATCCCGCTCGCGGAGCCACGCCCAATAATGATCGGCAGCGCGACCGCCTGGCGCATCGGTTGGCCTGTCGCGCTATCCGTCCAGGCAAGAGTCACGCTCGGCGGGGCCGGGGCGCGCGCATGCACCGAGAGCTCATACGGGCCAATCCGCACGCTCTCCCCGCCCGTGAGGATGGCGCGCTGCTGCCGCTCCCCATTGATAAATGTGCCGTTACTGCTGCTATCCGTCACGACGATCTGGTCACCCTCCCGCGTGAGGGTTGCATGGTGGCGGGAGATCAACTCACTCCTGAGCACGACGGCATTATCCGCCGCGCGCCCAATCGTCGCGGGGAGCGCGACCATCTCTTCGTGGGGTTCCTCCGTTACCGGATCAGTCCAGGTAAGGGATACGGCGCTGTCAATGGAACGCACCCAATCTCCTCCTTATCGCTCCGTTAGCCCCTGAAATCCGGGGAGCACCGTCTCCGCATTGACGAGCGCCGTCCCGCACCACGGGCAATCCTGCAGCGCGCCGTCCACCTCGCGATGGCAGGTCGAGCAAACGACCAACCGGCCACCCCGCAATTCGGTAATCCCGCCTCGTTGTGGCGTCGCGCTTTGCACCGCCGTCACGACGAGCGTGACCGCGCCGAGGGTAATCACGTCGCCGGGGCTGAGGTATCGCTCGCCGCTGAGCGCGCGCTGATTGACCGTGATCGGGTTCCGGCCGGATGTGGCGTCCGTAATCGCGAACCGGCCACCCTTCTCAACGATCCGCGCGTGCTGCCGCGAAACGGTCGGAGAGGCAATGACGATTGCCGCCGACGCATCACGGCCAATCATCACCGGCTCGCCGCCAGACACCGTTTCATCGTGCCCATGCCCGCCCAGTTCCCAATGCAGTTTCAGGATCGGGCCACCGGCCGGCGGCCCGATCCCCTGCACGGCGGAGACACGCAGCGTGACGTCACCGAGTTGCACGGCGTCGCCCTCGTTGAGCGCCGTCTCCGCCGTGATCGTCCGGCCATTGACGATCACGGCATTCCGCCCATTCGTCAGGTCCGTGATCGCAAAGCCATCGGGCCGCCGCCGAATCTGCGCGTGCTTGCGCGAGACGGTCGGCGACTCAACATGGATGGTGGATCCCGCCTCCCGCCCGATGATCGCGGGCGAATCGCCGCGGACGCGCCCTTCCCGCTCCGCCCCCGCCAGGTGCCACTGCAACGTCAGTTCCGCCATTGCCCTTCCCCTTCCCAATGCGCTGACTGCCACGCCCTGCCTGTGAACCCCCTCTTACTCCCCTCTCCATTGCCTGGCGGCAATGGAGAGGGGGCGGGGGTGAGGTTTCTCAATCCATCGCCGGTTGCTCGATGATCGGCGCGGACGGGCGCATGCCGCCCGCCTCCATCGCGTTCCCGAGACTCATCAGCGGGCTAATCAAGATGTTGGAAATGATCGCGAGCATGACGAAGGCGATAAACAGGCCGGGGCCGACGAGACCGAGCGCCTTCCCTTGCTGCGCGACGACGAGAATCATCAGCCCCTTCGCATTCGTCATCGCGATCATCTTGACCGTTGAGGCCGTATCCAGCCCCACCGCCAGTCCGGGGAGCGCGCCGAGCACCTTCGCGAGCGTCCCGGCGACGATGACGATGAGCATGCCCCCGATCAGTGCGGGCTTGAGGAGATGGAGGTCCGTACTGAAGCCGGTCAGAGCGAGGAAAACGGGGATGAGGATGAGGGTCGTCATCTGCGCCAGTGGCCCGCGCAGGCTGGCGCGGAACGACGGGCTGAACGGCATCGCGGCGCCGAGCAGGAACGGGCCGAGCATCACATTGAGATCGAGCCGGGAGGTCATCCACCCCGTCAGAACGAGGAGCGCGACCAGCATCACGAAGAGATCGGGCGAGGCCGTGTCGAAGATGCCTGGGCGGCGCGCTTCCAGCCGGTTGCCGAGGATGCGGAAGCCAACGAGCAGCGCAATCGCCAGCAGCGCGAAGAGGCCGATGCGCCGGAAGGCGGGCACCGCGCCCGCGTGCTTCGCCACATCCGCCGCCTGCGCGACGACGAGGAACATCAGCAGCGTGATAACGGCGGCGGCGGCGACCGTCAGCCGCCCCAACTCCGTATCGAACAGCTTGCGCTCGTACAGCACGAGGACGGCGACCGGAAAGGCGCTGACGGCGAAGCCCGCGCCGAGGATGAGGATGAAGGCGAGATTGCCGACGCCGGGCAGTTTGAACGCCGGGTCCGTGATGAGCGCGGAGACCGGCCACGCGAGCAGCACCGGAATACCGACCGACGCCACGCTCAGCACGAGCACGCGCGGAATCCGCCCCTTCAGCAGCCGCAGGTCGAGGTCCAGCCCCGCGACGAACATCAGGAACATCAGGCCGAGCTGACCGAGAATGTTGAGGATGTCCCGGCTCGCCTGCGGGAAGAGCGCGTTATCGTGCGCCGCGCCGAAGACTGTCGGGCCAAGCAGAATGCCGGCGATGATCTCGCCAACGACGCGCGATTGGCCGAGCCGCACGGCAATTCCCCCGCAGAGCCGGGCGGCAAGGAGGATCGCGACGAGGGCGAGAAAGGTCTTCTGGATACTCGTCATCGCGCTGGTGTTCGTCAGATGCTGATGAATCCAACTGCCGAAATCGAGGAGGATCGGTTGCACCACATCCATACGATTCCCTCTCTCATGCCGCGAACGTATCGGTCAGATCGTTCGCCCCGCCCTCCGACGGGTAGCACCCTCAACGATGTATCTTCAACGCTCGTATCATGACATGGGCAATGCGAGTTGTTCTGCCTGTTGCCACTATCTTATTCGGAAATGTAGACGGCGCAAGAGAAAGAATGGTTCCGCGTAAAATCAGCGTTTCCTCCCTATGCTGGAAGGAAAACTCGTGTCATCCAATCTCTCCCATGATCGTCCGTACATGTCAGATCGATTGCCCCGGAGCGCTTGACCGCGGGACGCTGTCCGAAATATTCTGCGCGTGTTGTCGGTTTTCGTCCGCACTATTGAGGATCGAGGAAAGTAGGGACACATGTACCACTGGTTCTCACGTCCGCGTATGGGCACCGGTCGTGCTGCATCCTGGCTGATTGGGATTGCGCTCATCATGAGTCTTCCCCTGTCGCTCGGGCCTGTGACCGGCGTACACGCGGCCCCTCTCTCTGTCACCGTCACGACAACTGCGGACAGCGACAGCAACTGCGCGACGACGGGCGACGCTCCCTGCTCGCTGCGCGATGCAATCCGCTACGCCAACGGGCGCACGACTGCCGACACGACGACGATCACCCTGCCCGCCGGCACCTACAACCTCACGCACACGGGGTATTGTGAGGATGCCGCCGCCACCGGCGATCTCGATATCACGCAGAACGTCATCCTCAATGGCGCCGACCCGGCGACGACGATCATAGACGGGATGGGCAGCGACCGCGTTTTCGACATGAGGAGTAGTACGCGAACGGTCTCCATCACCAATGTGACGGTCCGCGGTGGCGTCTCCCCCATCAGCTGCGGGAGTAGCGGCGGGGGCATTACGATGGTCGGCAACGTCACACTGACAAATGTTGTCGTGACAGGCAACACGGCGCGCTCAGTGGGCGGCATCAACGGTATCGGCAATCTCACGCTCATCAACAGTACCGTGCGCGACAACCATGCGTGCGGCCCCGGCGGCATCCGCAGCGGTAATGGGACCCTGACACTGATCAATAGTACCGTGAGCGGCAACGTCGCCAGTTCGACCCTGCCGGCGCCGAGCCTCGGCGGCTGTCCTGGCGGGGTGCGCGGCTATGCGGGCGGTATTGATACCAGCACCGTGACCCACATCACGAACAGCACGATCAGCGGTAACAGCAATACATGGGGAGCGTCCGACGACGCGGGCGGCATCCGGACGAGCGGCACGACGACCGTCGCCTACAGTACGATCGCGGGCAATGCCATCTCCAGCAGTTCCGGCAGCGCGGGCGGTATCCTCAATCGTGTCGCCGGGTCCTCGCTCACGATTCAGGGCACGATTTTTTCCGGGAACGCGGGCGGAAGCTGCGCGAATATAGGAACGCTGACCTCGCAGGGATACAACCTCTCCGATGATTTCTCCTGTTCCCTCAACCAAGGCACCGATTTCCCCGGCACGTCCGCAAATCTCGGCGATCTGGCGAGTAATGGCGGGCCGACGCAGACACACGCACTGCTCGCCGGCAGTCGCGCGATTGACGCGGGTGGGACGAGCGCGAATGGCTGCCCGAATACGGATCAGCGCGGCATCACGCGCCCTCAACCAGCGGGCGGTCAGTGCGACATCGGCGCGGTTGAGCAGATCACGCCGCCCCCGACACCAACCAACCTGGCGGCGACCGGCTCGACGTACAACTCCGTCACCTGGACCTGGTCCAATCCCGATCCCACCGCCTATATCGCCGTCACCGATGGCTCCAACACCTTCGGCCTCGCCGCCGGTACCACCTCCTACACCAAGTACGGCGTCCCCTATGGCGGCTATGCCGGCATCAGCATCGCCGCCTTCCATGACTTCAGTGCGGTCTCGGCGTGGACGCCGTACGTCTTCGGCCTGACCACGCCGATCATCCCCTACAACCCCCACACCACCGGCGCCACCACCAGTTCGGTCAGTTTCGGCTGGAGCAACTA
>JAICJW010000290.1 GCA_025928215.1 Chloroflexia bacterium
CCCGACGGCGAGCGCCTGCTACGACTGGTTGCTGGCATGGCGACCCAACGCGCAGGGCCAGTTCGCCGTGCAGCCGCAATTGGCGAAATCATGGGACATTTCAGGCAACACGATCGTTCTCAAACTTCAGGAGAATGTGAAGTTCCACGACGGGTCGCCGCTGGACGCGGACGCAATCGTCTGGAATATCAAGCGGATGGTGCAGAACCCAAAGAGTTTTGCCGCCAACTATCTGCCCGCCGTGGACAAGAACAACCCCGCGCAGGCGATCAATCCGCTCACGGTGCAACTGAATCTCACCCGGCCGAGCGACGCGATCCTCAGTTCGCTCAGCGACGCAATCACGAACACCGCAATCGTCTCGAAGAAAGCCGCCGACGACCACGGGGAAGACTGGCTGAAGACGAACGCCGTCGGCACCGGCCCCTTCAAGTTCGTCAGTTTCGCCTCCGGCGACAAACTTGCCGTGACGAAGAACGAGTCGTACTGGCAGATGGGCGCGGACGGCAAGCCGCTCCCGTATACGGATGGCGCGACGTACCGGGTAATCATCGAGGCGACGACGCAGTTCAACGAGATGCGCGCCGGCACGGCGGATTTCATGCAGAATGTGCCGGGGCGCAACGTCGCGGCGGCGAAGCAGATCGCCACCGCGCGCTACATTGAGTCGCCATATGCCGGCAATAAGCGGCAATTCTTCTTCAACGCGATCAAGCCGCCCTTCAAGGATAACCTCAAGCTGCGCCAGGCCATCGAGTACGCGATTGATCGCGATTCGATGGCAAAGGCGCTCGGCCTGGGCATCGGCATCCCGCTCCCCTACGAGTTCGTGCCGGGCGCGATCGGCTATGACAACACGGTACCTGCCTATGGATTCGACCTCGACAAAGCGAAGGCGCTCCTCAAGGACTCCGGCGTGACCTTGCCGCTCACCGTGCGGCTGACGGCGCACAATCGCGAGGTGGATACGCAGCAGGCGCAACTGATTCAGGCGATGCTCGACAAGATCGGTGTGAAGATTAACCTCGATATCGTCGAGCGGGTCGCCTGGGGCGACAAAGTCCGTATCAACAACGATTTCGAGATGGCGACCCGCCAGAGCGGTGTCGCGGTGGACCCGACGAACGATCTCCTCGTCACCTGGGCGGAGGGAGGGAACTCGGCCTACTCACGCGCGAAGGTGCCCGGCCTGCTCGATACGCTCAACCAGGCCGACGCCTCGTATGACGATAAAGTGCGACAGGATCTGTTCGTCAAGGCGCAGAATCTGATGTACGAATCCGCCTGGTTCGGCTACATGTGGTTCGAGTTGGGCAACTTCCTCGTGGATAAGCGCATCCAGGGCTTCCCCAATGTCTGGGGCTCGCTCCGCGAGTCGGAATGGTGGATCAGCCAGTAAGAACCACCGCGTGATTGGACTCGGATAATGGGTCATTCATGAAAGGGAGGGCACGTGAAGATCACCGGCATCACCACTGAGGAATACCGCTGGCCCCGCCACAAGCCGATCTCCAACGGCTTGCACACCTATACCCACTCCGGCCTCGACCTCGTCAAGATCGAGACGGACGAGGGGATCACCGGCATCGGTCTCGGCGGCGGCGGCCTCGTCGGCCACGCGACGATTGAGCGGCTGAAGGGCGAATTGATCGGCGAGGATCCGATTGATGTCGAACGCCTCTGGCACAAGATGTGGATCCCGAAATTGATTGGTCGTCGTGGCCTCACGACCCGCGCCATTAGCGCCCTCGACATTGGCCTGTGGGACATCCGGGGGAAAGTGGCGGGTCTGCCACTCTACAAACTGCTCGGTGGCTTCCGTGACCGTGTGCCAACCTACATCGCGGGCGGCTACTACGAAGAGGGCAAGGGACTCAAAGAGCTCCAGCAGGAGATGTACGACAATATCGCGATGGGCGCCAAGGCGATCAAGATGAAGGTCGGCGCGGTCTCGCTCCGTGAGGATGCGGAGCGCGTCAAGGCGGTGCGCGAGGCAATCGGGCCGGATGTCAAATTGCTCGTGGACGCGAACTGCGCCTATCGCTACTACCAGGCAATCCAGTTCGCCAAGCGGATCGAGGAGTACGATATCTACTGGTTCGAGGAGCCCGTCGCGCCCGACGACTACGAGGGGCACCGCAAACTCGCGGAGGCGACGAGCATCCCGATTGCCACGGGCGAGAACGAGTACACCCGCTACGGCTTCCGCGACTTGATCGCGCACAATGCGGCGGCGATCCTCAACGCGGATGCGAAGGTGCTCGGCGGGGTGACGGAGTTCATGAAGGTCGTCGCGCTGGCGCAGGCGAACGATCTGGACATCGCACCGCACGGCTCGCAGGACATCCACGTCCACCTCGTCGCGGCGATCGCCAACGGGCTGATCCTGGAGTTCTACCGGGACAGCGTGGATCCGATGTGGGGCAAGACATACCACCACACGCTGCGGTTGAATGATGACGGCACCGTCAGCCCGCCCGATGTTCCCGGCATCGGTGCGGACCCGAACTACGAAGCGCTAGCACCGCACCGCGTAGGATAGGAAGACGTTCCTCACCCCGGCCCCCTCTCCCTTGCTGTCAAGCAAGGGAGAGGGGGCCGGGGGGTGAGGCCGTTCCCAGCGCCGCCAGCACCGCCGCCTTCAGCGCGTTGAATGTCGGATCGGCGACGAGATCGGCATGCGCGCGGGGGCGGGGGAGCGGCACGGCAAACTCCGCGCGGATACGACCGGGCCGTGGGGTCATCACGACGACGCGATCCGCGAGGAAGACCGCCTCATCCACGTCGTGCGTGATGAAGAGCACCGTTTGCCTCTCCGCCGCCCAGACGCCGAGCAACCATTCCTGGAGCGCGGTGCGCGTCAGGGCATCGAGCGCGCCGAATGGCTCATCGAGCAGGAGAACATCCCGCTCCATCAGCACCGTACGCAGGAGCGCGGCGCGCTGCCGCATGCCGCCGGAGAGTGCCGTTGGGTAGACATCCGCGAACCCTTCGAGGCCGAAGACCGGCAATCGCTCCCGTGCCTGCGCCCGCGCCGCCTGCACGCCGCGCCGCGCCAGTTCCGGGCCGAGTGTGACATTCTGCAGGACCGTCCGCCAGGGCAGGAGGAGGTCGCGCTGTGGCATGTAGCCGACCTGCCCCGGCCTGCCAATCACCGACTGACCGTGCACCGCGACGCTTCCGGAGACGGGCACGATCAACCCCGCGAGCAGGCCGAAGAGTGTACTCTTACCGCATCCCGACGGGCCAATCACCGTCACAAACTCGCCCGGCGGCACGGCAAGGGAGAGGTTCTGGAGGGCGATCACAGGCAGGAGACCCCGCCGCGCGGCGGGAAAGGTGACGGTGACGTCCATCAATGCGACGGCGGAGGCAGCCGTCACGCGGGCGCACCCACCGTCAGATTGGCCGCCTGCGCGACGCCGAGCGCGGCCCCGAGAATCGTGCGTGCGGCGGGAAGTCGTTCGTGGACGAGCGCATAGCGATCTCGCCCCTCCTGCACGATCAGCCCCGCGCCGATCAGCTCGCGCAGATGGTGATACAACTGCCCGGTCGTGTTGAGGCCCGCCGCCTTCATCAGCTCGCCGCTCGTCGCGGGGTGTTCCAGTACGGCGCGATAGAGGGCGAGGCGCGGCATGCTCGCCAGCGCCGCGAGGACGCGCACGCCGCCATCAAGTGGCACAGCGAAGATCGCGTTGCCGTCCGGCCCCGCTGTCGCGCCATTCGCCCCGACCGCACGCTCCCCGAAGACCTGCCCTTCGAGCCGCGCGATCCGCTCCTGCAACTGCGCGAGCGCGCTCCCCAGTTCGCTCGCGGGCATCCCACTATCACGCCCTTCGCGCTCGCGTTTTCGCGCCACGGTTCACCCCTCCTGCTCGCATCACCTGTCGCATCTTCCCTATCCTATCGCAGGTCAGCGCTATGTAGTAGCGACATCGCACATCATCGCCTTGACGCACGGATCTTTATGAGATATTGTCTCGACAAGCGACGCTGAGATCGCATCTCGACCGCGGACGGGGGCAGGCAGTGGAGCAACGGGCCAGGCAAGGGCGAATCGGGCGGCGCGCGATACTCTGTGGCATCGCTGGCTCAGTCGGGGCGACATTCCTCGTTGCCTGCAGCGGCAAGCATAGCGGCAACGCGACGGCCATTGGCACGAACAACCCGTTTGCGACCGTTCCAGCCGGCAAACAGGTTGCGGTCGCGGCGACGACGACGCAGATTCAGGACTTCGTGGCGAATGTCGGCGGCAATCGTGTCACGATCGCGGGCATTCTCAAGCCAAATGTGGACCCGCACGACTACGAGCCAACCGTTGCGGACGCGAACGCCATCGCGAAGGCGGATATCGTCTTCGTCCACGGCATCGGTCTCGACAGTTGGATGGACAAGACGATCAAGGGCGCGAGCGTCAAAGCGCCGGTTGTGACGACCACGGACGGTATCACGGTGCTGAAGGGCGACGAGAACGAACCCGATGGCGACCCGCATCTCTGGTTCGATCCGACGCTCGTGCAGACGATGGTCAAAAATATCGCGAGCGGGCTGGCGAAGGTTGATCCCGCGAACGCGAGCGCCTATCACACGAACGCCACATCCTACACCGACCAGTTGACGCAACTCGACGGGCAACTGAAAGGCATCTTCGCCCCGGTGCCGAAGGAGCAGCGCAAACTAGTCACGAATCACGACGCCTTCCACTATCTCGCGCAGCGGTACGACCTGACCATCGTCGGTGCGGTCATTCCGAGCCTCTCGGACACCGCCGAGCCGTCCGCGAAGCAGGTCAACGATCTGATTGACACGATCAAGAAGGAGCATGTGAAGGCGATCTTCGCCGAATCGTCCGCCAATCCGAAGGTGGCACGGCAGGTGGCACAGGAGACGGGCATCAGAATTATTGATACCTTGTACGGCGATACGCTCGGTGAACCGGGCAGCGCGGGCGATACCTACCTGAAAATGATGGTCTACGACGCGACAACCATCGCGAACGGGTTGAAATGATGGATGCCCTACCCCTCCCGCCCTCTTCCAGAAACGGGGAAGGAAAGTCGGAACATAGGGATACGGTGATTGATGTGCGGAATGTCACCGTTGCGTACCACCGTACGACCGCCATCGAGGATGTGACCGTCGCCTTCCCCGCCCGCGCCGTCACCGGCATCATCGGGCCGAACGGCGCGGGCAAGACGACGCTGCTGCATACGATCATGGGTATGCAGCCGCATCAGCGCGGCAGCGTGACGCTCTTCGGGACGGCGATCCGCCGGGCGCGCCGCCGCATCGCCTACGTGCCACAGCGCGAGGCGGTGGACTGGCAGTTTCCCGTCACGGTGCGTGATGTCGTCCTGATGGGGCGCTACGCCGCGATGGGATACGGCGGCCGCCCGACCGCCGCGGACGAAGCGTGTGTACAGCACGCGCTCGCGCAAGTGCATATGACGGCGTTCATCGCCCGGCAGATCGGCACGCTCTCCGGTGGGCAGCAGCAGCGCGTCTTTCTCGCCCGCGCCCTCGCGCAGGAGGCGGACCTGCTGATCCTCGACGAGCCATTCGCCGGTATTGACGCCGCCTCGCAGGAGACGATCTTTCATCTGCTCGCTGCCTTCCGGGACGACGGCAAGACGGTTCTCCTCTCGACCCACGATCTGACGAGCATCCGCAGCCACTGCGATTACGTTCTCTGCCTCAACCGGAACGTGATCGCCTTCGGCCCGGTGGAGACGACCTTCCGCCTCGATGTGCTGGAGCGCACCTACGGCGGCCGGCTCTTCCATCTGCACGGCGCCGAGGCGGTGATGCTGCAATGATCGTTGTCGCGAACCTCTGGCGCGATTACGCCTCCGTGCTACACACGCAGT
Source organism: Chloroflexia bacterium (assembly GCA_025928215.1). Classification (GTDB taxonomy): domain Bacteria; phylum Chloroflexota; class Chloroflexia; order Thermomicrobiales; family JALYUS01; genus JALYUS01. The sequence continues at coordinate 5,868 of JAICJW010000290.1, forward strand.
TCTTCCAGCACGCGCTCGTCGCGGCG
>JAICJW010000410.1 GCA_025928215.1 Chloroflexia bacterium
GATGGCGAAGAGGAAGAGGACAAGAATCGCCCCCGTGTAGACGATGATCTGCGTGACGGCGACGAACTCCGCGCCGAGCAGCACATAAATGCACGCGACATTCAAGAACGACATGACGAGGAAAAGCGCGCTGTGGGTCGGGTTGTTTTGCACCACGACCAACAGGCTGGTCAGGGCCGCAAGCCCACCGAAGATCGCGAAGAAGATATCGCCGCTCATTGCGCAAAATACTCCCGTGCCGTTGCGCCAATTTCCGCCAACTGCGACTTCTGGTAGATCAGCCCTTCGCGCGTCGTGACACTCAATTCGAAGGCGTTACTCATCGTGATCGCGTCCACCGGGCAGGATTTCGCGCACAGGCCGCAGTACATACATCGTCCGGCGTCGAGGGTGTAGACGACCACATCGCGCTCGCCCTCATTGGCGGGCGTGAACTCCATTGAGATGCACTGCGTCGGGCAAATCCGCTCGCACATCGAGCAGCCGACGCAGATCGCTTCCTGCGTCTCAGGGTCGGTCCGCAGGACGGGCAAGCCGCGGAAACGTTCCTCAAGCGGACGCCGCTCATCGGGGTACTCGACGGTCAAGTCCTTTTTGAAGAGGCGCTTGAAGGTGACGCCGAACCCTTTGATTTCGTCGAACATGGGCATACTTGACACTCCTTCGTAGGCACAGTGATGGTTAGAGACGATCTATGAACACCTTCACCGTCGCCGTCACTAGGATATTCGCCAACGTCAATGGGAGCAACACTTTCCACGCGATGCCCATCAATTGATCGTAGCGGAAGCGCGGGAGCGTAGCCCGTAACCAGATGTACACGAACATGAAGAGCAGCATTTTGATGAAGAGCCAGATCGGCCCCGGCAGGATCGGGCCATCCCAACCGCCGAGAAAGACGGTCGCGGCGACGCCAGAGACGACGAGCATGTTGATGTACTCGCCGAGAAAGAACATCGAGAAGCGGAAGCCCGAATACTCGGTGTGGAAACCGGCGACGAGCTCGTTCTCCGCTTCCGGCAGATCAAAGGGCGCGCGGTTCGTCTCTGCGATGGCGGAGACGAGATAGAGGATGAAACCGACCGGCTGGAAGACGATCAGCCAGACATGGCCGCGCTGCCAGTTGACGATGTCCACGAGGCTTAGGGAGCCGGAGAGCAGCATCACGCCAACGAGCGCCAAGCCAAGCGTCAGTTCATAGGAGATGACTTGCGCGGCGGATCGCAAACCGCCGATCAGCGAATAGCGGTTGGCCGACGCGTAACCGCCGAGAATGATCCCGTACACGCCGATGCCGCCGAGGGCAAGAATGAGGAGCAGGCCGACGTTGAGATCGGTCAGAAAGAGGTTAACGTGCTTCGAGGTGAACGGCACGTACGCCTTGCCCCCGAGCGGAATAATCATGAACGCAGTCAGGGCGGTAACGAAGACGACGATTGGCGCGAAGAAGAAGACCCACCGGTCCGCGCCACTCGGGATGATATCTTCCTTAAAGAGCAGCTTGAGACCATCGGCGGCGGGTTGGAGCAAGCCGCGCGGGCCGGTCCGCGTTGGTCCGAGGCGATCCTGCATGAACGCGATCACCTTGCGCTCGTAATACGTCATGTACGCCATCATTGTCAGCGCGATGAAGAGCAGAACGACGACGGTGATCACCGTGAGCCAGCCCGGCTGACTGCTGAGAACATTGACAACTGCGAACGCCATCGCTCAGTCGCCTCCCGCCGCGACCATCTCCGGTCGCGCTTGTGCTGTGGGCAGGACTTCCACCGCGCACACCTTCAATTCGCCAATCCGCCACGGTCGGTCCAGTGATGGACTCTGTGACGGTTTCCGCATCACTGACCCCAGATCGAAATCGAGATGCACGAGGCCCGGTTGTGTCCGCTCGCTCACCAGCGTTGTCACGGTCATTTCGCCGTATGCGGAAATCACCCGCACCTGATCGCCGGTGACGATGCCACGACGGCGGGCGTCATTGGGGTGAAGGACGAGGTCACTGAGCGGCGTAATCCGGCTGAGATCTACCGACGGGATGTTTTCCGTCAGCCGCCCATGCGCGTCCGGGCCACGGTTCGTGGTGAGAATAAGCCCGAACGGCGCGGCGGCGACAACCTCCGCCAACGGCGGCAGAGTGACCGCCCGCATGCGTGCCATTCCCGTCGCGGTCGAGAAACGATCCGTGAAGAGGATCGGCGTGCCAGGGGCATCCGCTGAGGGCGCGGGCCATTGCACGCCGCCATCCCAGTCGAGCCGTTGATGTGAAAGCCCCGCATAGGAGGGGACGTTTGCCGCGATGGCATCGAAGACATCCGAGGCATCCCCATAGCCGAGGTCCGCACCCATCAATCCGGCGAGATCGTTCAAGGCGTCCCAGAGCGACCGGCTGCCGCCGAGCGGCACGAGCGCCGGGCGCAGCAGTTGCACATGGCGGTCAACGTTCGTCAGCGTTCCCGATACCTCCGTCCATGTCGTCGCGGGAAGGACAACATCGGCCCGCTTCGCCGTCTCTGTCATCAGAAGCCCATGCACGACGAGGAAGTCGAGCCGGTCGAGCGCCTGTATCGCTTGCTCCGCGAGCCGTGTATCGGGATCGCCGGCCGGATCGAAGCCGGAGACAAGTGCGGCGCGAATCGTGCCCGATTCGATGGCTGCGGACATCTCGCCCAGATTGGCGCCGCCCGCAGCCGGTACACAATGCACATCTAGCACGCCCTGAAGGTTCGTGCCATCCCGTAGCGGCCAGACACCGCCCCCGGCGCGCCCGACATTGCCCGTGAGGAGCGCGAGGTTAATCACAGTCGCCGCCGTCTCCTCGCAGTTCGGCAGACGCATGATGTCGGAGCCGAAGAAGGCCGCCGACGGCGGATAGAGGCCGGATTCCGGCGGGGGATTGCGGACGTAGCCGCCTTTGGCATAGAGCCGCGCCGCGCGTTCGATCTCCGCTGCTGGCACGCCGCACCGCTCCGCCGCACGCTCCGGCGTCATCTCATGGACACTGGCGAGCCAGTCCTCGTACCCCTCAACCCGCTCGTTAATGAACGGAGCGGCATGCAGGTTCTCGCGGGTGATGACATTTGCCATTGCGAGCAGCGCCGCGGCTTCCGTGCCGGGATGTACCTGGAGCCAGACGGTTGCCACTTCGCAGAGGTTGTTCCACTCCGGGCAGATCATCACCATTCGGGCATCCCGCGTGCGGACGGCGACGTGCAGATCATATGAGAGTACGGGATGCGTTTCCGGCATATTCGTGCCGACGAGCAGGAACATTTTCGCGTCAATTAGTTCCGCTTTGCTATTCGTTACGCCGGTTTCGCCAAAGGCCGCAAGCATTGCCCTGTCGCCCCCCGCGTGCAGCTCCCGCCCGACGACATCCACATGCGGGGACGCCATCACGTCCCGCGTGAACTGCGCGAGCACGAAGGCGTCTTCGTTCGTCAGTGTCGGCGCGGAGACAGCGGCAAACGAACCGTCCTGGTAGGCGGAAAGCCGCTGCGCAACCATCGTCAGGGCTTCCTCCCACGTCGCTTCGCGGAACGTGTCGCCCGTGCGGATCAGCGGCGTTTCGAGCCGCGCCGGATCGGTGACGGTGTCATATCCCCACCGCCCCTGCACGCAGGTATTCGAGCGGTTGACGCCATACTCGCGCGCCGAGCCTTGCGCCCGCTTGATGTCGCCCTCGCGCGTCTGCACGTCGAGCGAGCAGCCGACGGGGCAGAAGCCGCAGATTGAGCGTACCGTCTGCATTTCCCAGGGATGATCGCCATATTCGCGGTCGGTGAGCGCGCCAACCGGGCAGACCTGCACGCA